>CAZGXC010000083.1:0-10220 GCA_964529535.1 uncultured Hyphomicrobiales bacterium
GGGGTAACTTCCCTGCCTTGCGAGCTCTCTGCACGTCCTTCGCATTCACGAGCATATTAATGTTATTATACTTAATATAAACGTGTTGCAAAATTAGCGCAATATCATCATCTGTGAGTGATTTATCGACCTCCGTCGTCATCACTCCATTATACTTCACTCCATTAACTACGACGCTACCAGAGCGACCGAAGAGCATACCGCGAAGCAGCTCATCTTTTCCAGCATTTTTGATATAATCGGCATCTTTAATCGGCGGATATACTTTTTTTATTCCCTCGCCGTTATTTTTATGGCACTTAGAACAGTATTTTTTATAAAGATCATCTGCTTTTTTCGTGTCGTAATTAAAATTCTGGCTATTTAAGTATGGAATTGCCCCGAGTCCCGTGATTATCGTTAGACCGGTAGCGAATGCGATTGTCTTTAATCTTTTATTATTCATAAGGATTCTATATTTATTTCCACATATTTTCATTGTTCGATTTCATTATTCTGTATTATATAATATAACGATTGAGATCCAATTAAGTTTTATTTTGCGATAAAGTTATAGAGGAAGATTTTTATATTATATTATATTCTCTATCTCGAAATATTATTATTATTTACTCGTCGAAATCAATATTATTCTTTTAGAATCAACAATGTTAGATTATTAATGCAAATAGAACAGATTCTTATATATGATGTCTCGAATAGAGCTTCTTTCTATCCTTTTTCGGTGCTTCATCCGCTTTGGGAATTGCGGACTGGGGCATTGCGTATTTTCGAGAAATATGCGCGCCTATTCCCCACTGCAAATATTGTGTATCATTCGCCGAATGATCTATTGCTAAAGAGTTTTCTCAATCGATTCAATGTCAACAATAATCAAATACAAAGCAAACCTACATTGATAATCCCTGCAAATATTAATCCCACTGTCGCTTTATTCTCGGTTATTAATGAAGTCCTTGAAAGAAATAATAATGCCACTTCTCCACTTGCTTTTGGGAGGAAAGAATCGCCAATTCTCTATATTGGCGATGGCAATATTTTTAGTAAGTCATTATCAAATGAGGCTTTGCTTAATCAAATATTAAATAATGAATTAAATAGCACTACTAATTTCGATAATCTGGATTTCAATAATGTTGATTTCCATAATTATTATATTAACAACTTATGGGAATTAATGGATTCCATCGGCAATTATATTAAGCAAGATGCTGATTTCTTTAGCGATTACATAACTTTCGATGAGAACGATCATAAACACGTTTCCTGCTCGCAACCCGAAAGGCTTAGAATTGGTCAAGATGTAAAGATTGAGCCTTTTGTCTATTTAGATTCGAGCGAGGGAGAGATCATCATTGATGACAATGCTAAGATTATGTCTCATTCCTTCATTAAAGGTCCTTGCTATATTGGCAAAAATACTACAATTAAGTCCGGCGCAAAAATTTACGAAAATTCCAGTTTCGGGGAATATTGCAAGATTGGTGGCGAAGTGGAGGGAAGTATCTTCCAAGCATTTAGCAACAAGCAACACGACGGCTTCATCGGGCATTCCTTTATCTCCGAATGGGTCAATCTCGGCGCTGGCACTAACAATTCAGATTTAAAGAATAATTACGGCAAAATCTCAATCAATGTTGAGGGCAAAATAATAAATACAGAGAAGTTATTCCTCGGTATGATGATGGGAGACCACTCCAAATCAGCCATTGGCAGCAGATTTAATACGGGTTCAGTCATCGGCTTATCTTCCAATATCTTTTGCGCGGACTTCCCAGCGAAGTCTGTTCCATCATTCTCTTTCGGCGGAGATATTGATTCTCCAATCTATGATTTCGACAAAGCTATTGAGACTGCTCGCAGAGTAATGAAGCGTCGGAATAAGGAGCTTTCAGAGGCTGAAATCGCATTACTTGCGGAGGAATTTAAGCTCTCAAAACAGTAATTTGAAAATATTTACATTTAAAATAAAATTTTTAATTGAAATAATAGTCAACTGTTATTTATAATGTTATTTCAGATAAGATGAAAACAATGAAATACTTTAACTTAATCATTCTTGCTATTGCTTTGAGTTTCTCGTTGGCATATACTTCCTATTCTCAAGATGCCTCGGATACTCTCAACATTAGCGATGATGAGCTTCTGAGCGGTTTTGATTACGAACCAGCACATTCCGATGACGATAATAATTCATACAATGTGCTTGGCATTGGTTGGAATTTTGGTGCTTTCTTTAATGAAAACGGAAATTTCAGCGATTACATGCAATCTCAATTCGGAATGGGAAAGATTGAAATGCCTATATTCATGAATGGATTTGCAGCGAAAATCGCCCTCGAACCGACAAAGCATTTCAGCTTCGGTATTCAATATTTAACAGGATCGAAAAAGTATGAAATGAAAACTTTGCCAGATCCATTGAAAGATTATAGCAGATATTTGAAATATAATACTTCATACCTAAACCTCAGCATTGATTATGCATTTGTTCCACTTAAGCATTTCGCTATTTTGGGTGGAGTGGGTTTCGGATTGTCTAATTTAGAGATAAATTACTCGCAGATCAAGTCGGATTACGATTACTCAAAAGAATTTATCCCTACGGATAATGACCCAAATACTAAAATGTATAAAATGAACGGTAGCTTCTTTAGCGTAGATCCGCATATATCCTTGCAATACGTGCTTTCGAGCAATTTCATGCTCAACGTAACGGGTTCTTATGCCTTCCCATTCTCTGCAAATTGGGAATACAACAACTATGCTAAAATGAGTGGCGTCCCCAATGAATTAAAGCCACAGGGCTGGACTGTTTCCCTCGGTTTATATTTAGGAATATTTGATTTTTAATTTAATATAGATAGCTGTCATAATTTAATTTTATTGTTACTCCATATATAATATTGATTCATTATTATGGCAGCTATCGTCTTATTAAATTCAAGTAATGTAATTCTTATTTGATTATCATTTTTCAATTTTCATTTAACAACTAAACAATAATAACTTTGGAACATGTAGTAGCATACCTAAGCTCGGCGGATTTCCCGCTAATTTATGTTTTCTTATTCGCTTTCTTAGCCCCCTTGATGGAGAACCTCTTCCCGCCAGCACCGGGTGATTCTCTTCTTCTCTTTATCGGCACAATAATCGGCTTGGGCAGAGTTGATTTCACACCAATATTATTAGTCTCCACCTTTGGCTCTACTTTGGGATTCATCGCAATGTTCTTATTGGGTCGATATTTTGGCGAGAAAATCATTGATTCTAATAGGTTTAAGTTCATCAATGAAAAAAATATGGCGAAGCCCCGCAAATGGTTTCAGAAGTATGGCTACAAAGTAATTGTAATCAATAGATTCTTGAGTGGCACGCGCTCTGTGATTTCATTTTTAGCGGGAATTAGCGAGATGCGCCTTCGGTATTCAATTATCCTTGCGACTATCTCCAGCTTAATCTGGAATGCTCTATTGCTCTTGCTCGGGAAAATATTTGGTAATAATTGGCGAGTAGTATATAAGCAAGTAGAAATTTATGGTTGGTATTTAGCCCCGATAATTTTTCTTATTTTTGCATACTTAATATACAAATTCTTTAAAAGCCCCGAAAGCTCAGACGACTCTGTCGCCTAAATTGCTTCCTTCGGTAACTTTCTTAGGTAAATTACTTAACAGGATTTTTCTAACTTGTAATGGATTTTGTATCCAACTTCAAATAATATTTAGTTAGCTCTGTGCCGGGCAAAAGACTTTTATGGAACAGCTTAAATCCATATTCGCCAAGAAATGGGATAGTGCTTTCCGTAAATGTATCTAAGTAAATGTTAATTCCATCATTCCTTGCCTTCTCTATCATTGGGAGGAACAACTCATCTAAACTGCTGGATCTTATGGGGTTGTTATCACTATCTTTAATGTAAGAAGCAATAAAGACAATATAGTAATAATCCTCTTCTGTAATCAATTTTTTCTTAAAGCCATTCGACCAGCTATAATAAGTTATCAATCTCGACACAGCTTTTACGCCAAACTCCATTAAATATGGGTGATTTTTATACAAATCGATAAACGGGGGAATGACAAATCCGTCGCGAGGTGGATACCATATTATTCCTGACTTGCCATCATCACTAACACAAATATTTCTGCTGTTAACAAAGGAATAGAATTCAAAAAAGATACATAATTGATCTTCCCTCGTAGCGGAGTTTGGGAATAAGTGCTCAACTATTACCGTGTCAATACCATGCTTTGCGAACAATGTTATTATGTCATCTTTTGTTTCTTCGCTAAAATTCTTCATATTACTACTTATAAATCTCAATTACTTAAATATCTAATCTCAGATGATATTGTGTAAGCTCCGTTCCTGGCAAGATGTTTTTATGAAAGAGCTTAAATCCATACTCACCAAAGAAAGGAAGATTGTTTTCTGTAAAAGTTTCTGTATAAACATAGCAAGATCTTTTCTTTGCTTCTTCAATAATCGGTAGGATAAGATCGTCGCTACTACTATTGCGTTTTAGTTCTTTATTGTCCATGTCAGCTGTATCCATAGCAAATATTTCAAGATAGCAATATTCTTCATCTTTTAATAGCCTTTTCTTATATCCGACTAGCCACGAATCATAGGTTAGTAACTTAGACACATTTTTTATACCAATAGCCATGAAATGAGAAAAATCTTTCAGTAGTTCTGAAAACGCCGGAACAACAAATTTTGAATTTGGAGGATACCATAATATCGCTGCCCTTTCATCATCGCTTAAATAGAAATTACCTTTATTAAATGATGTATAGAACTCATAGAATAGTATTTGTTTGTCGACGGAAAACCCATCTTCTGGGAACAGATAGCTAACTATTTCCGTATCCATACAAGATGCCCTACACAAAGTTATTATTCGTTCTTTTGTTTCTTCGCTGAAATTCTTCATATTGGTAAATAGAATTATTTGTATATTTTATTATTTATTATTTAAATATTCTAAATAGTGCATAGTATAATCAGTACCTGGCAATATAAGACTGTCTATAACTGCAAAACCGTATTCCTCAAAAAATGGAATGGCGGCTGTTGTAAATGTATCAGTATAGATTGGGTATCCTTCATTATTTGCCTTTTGAATAAGTGGCACCATAATCCCATCTGAAAGTTCACTACGCTTTAGCTGGCTCATATCTGGATCTAATTTATGATCAGCAAAGCTAATTCCTGGATGAGCAAAAGAGAGCACGTCAAAATAATAATGATCAACTTTAAAAATTTTCTTTTTATATCCGTTTATCCAAGATTGATACGTAATCATACGGGTCAAGATCTTTAAACCTAATTTTATGACATAAGAAAAATCAAGATATAAACTTTTCAATGTAGGCAAAGCAGTTTGGTCATCTGGTGAATGCAAAGCAACTGCCAATTTTTCATCATCGGAAATATAAATTCTATTTCGATAATAGGAAGTATAAAAAATATAGAGTGTTTCCATCATCAAAGACGCATCAGTTGAATCACCTAAAAAATATTTATAAACTACAGGATCAATATTATATTCGGTGAGCAATTGAATTGCTCTATCTGTATCTTTTTCTGAAATTTTACGCATAACAAATTAGGCACATTCTTATCAATATTTCTTGTGCCGGTATTATCAAACCTATTTCAAATATTAATATTAATTTAAATCTAAATTTTACACACTAAATAAGAGGAATCGAATTTACCCGGTTATTATTGTTAAAAATCTTCAAAACACGTGTTTTTACTTATTATTTTAGAATAAAAATTAAATAATATTTTTTTTTTTGAGGATTTATTCTTAATTTTATAGTTCGTAGATTTAGATAATCTCGAATTATTATGTTGAAAGCATATAATAACACATTTACTCAAGTATGAAGAAAATATTAGTCATAGATGATTCTGATTTTATTTTAGAAAGCACATCCACCCTACTTAAATTTGAAGGATATAATGTGATTTCTGCTTGCGATGGTGAAGAAGGCGTAATAAAAGCGACTACTGAATTGCCTGATTTAATTTTATGTGATATTTCTATGCCAAGGCTCGATGGATACGGCACTTTAGAAAGAGTTCGCGCAAATGTAAACACCGCCACTACTCCGTTTATCTTCCTAACTGCATTCACAGAAAATGCCAATATGCGAGCCGGAATGGAAAAAGGGGCTGATGACTTCTTAGTAAAACCATATACTCGCGAAGAGCTAATCGCTGCTATTGATGCACAGTGGAGCAAGCACAACCTAATAGAAAAACAAGTCCAGGAAAAAGTAGAAGTAGTTGGGAAAAGCGTTACTTACGCACTGCCGCATGAGTTCAGAACTGTGCTTAATGAAGTTATCGGATCTGCAAAATATTTACATACCACTTCGGACGAAGTAGAGCCAGTAGAGATTAAAGAACTTGCCAGCGATATTATTTCTTCAGCAAATAGACTGATGAAGATCACTGAAGACTTCTTGACTTATGTAAGAATAGAATCCCTTGCCTCAAATGACGTAGAGAGAAGAGCGTTAAGAACCATGCAAACTACTGAACCATCGGCTATGCTTAGCGATATTGCGGCTCAGATTTCTTCTAAACACAATAGATACGAAGACCTCGAAATACTAGATCTGGCAGATGGTTATTATATCGAAATTTCTACCGAGAGCTTCCACAAAATGATAAATGAATTGATAGACAATGCATTTAAATTCTCTAATAACGGGAAAAAAGTAAGCATCAAGAGCTATATTAAAGATAACCTATTCTACGTCTCAATACAAGATAATGGAAGAGGAATGAGCAAAGATCAGCTATCGGGAATAGCTGCATTGGCTCAATTCGAAAGAACTGTCCACGAGCAACAAGGAATGGGCTTGGGATTAGTTATTTCTAAAAAATTGGTAGAATTACACGACGGCATTTTCTATATAGAAAGTATAGAAGACGCTGGAACAAAGATAAACATTGGTTTGCATTGCAAAGCTATAAACCACTAATAATGACTTTGTAATTCTGTGCGAACAACAAATATTTTTCATAACATAACTATTCAGTAATAGATTATGGAACAAACCACAAAAGAAATCAGGGAGCTTGCTCAAATAGAGCAAGTCGTTAATAAAGCAAAAGGAAGGCTTACCCTGGCAGAAATTACTGCCGAAACTGGTATGCCAATAGAGCAAGCGCGCCAAAATTTGAATGTCCTGCTCGAAAGATACGAATCTAAAATTCAAATGAACACAGAAACTGGCGACCTCCTGTTCAACTTTGTCTTCCCACTCCTCCGTCGCGACAATATCACATTCAAAGAAAGAATGATCAAAGTAGGGGATATTCTCCTGAAAGTCCTAAAAGCTATTTACAAAGCCTCTGTTGGAGTGGTATTAATTGCTTATACTATTTTCTTCGTATTGCTAATTTTTGTAGCCAGCATGCGCTCGAATTCCGATGATGATAATTCTAATCATGGAGAACTATTATCCGGACTATTCAGAGCAATCTTAGATATTATTTTCTATAAAAATGTCGTAGCCACTACGCAAAGCTACGAATACATAAACGATGGAAACTTCGGATACAGGCAACCCGTCAAACCGACCACAAAAGAAAAGGGATTCTTAGCTTCTGTGTTTAACTTCGTATTTGGACCTGAAAAGATTAAATACGATCCTAATTTAGATGCACTCGAAGCAATAGCATTTATTAGAGAAAATAACGGCAAACTCAACACGAGCAATATAGTAGCCCTAACTGGGGCAACATTCGACGAAGCGGAATCTCGCTTAGCTGAATATATAGGAAAATACAATGGCGAAATGTATATCTCCGAAGATGGAGTAGTAACTGGTGAATTTACTCAGCTCCTCCATAAATCAAATGAAGAATTACGCGGTGGCACAATAGAATACTACGCCAACGAAATCGAACCCCCTGCAGAATTTAACGGAAATACTACGGGCACAAACGCAATCATTATTGTTATGAACACGTTTAACCTCTTGATGTCCTTCATGTTGATTGGTTACTTCATGCAAGACTCCCTCATTGGCTTTATTATTGGAGTCTTCCCATTTATAGTCTCTCTTCTATATTTCCTAATTCCATTGCTCCGCATTCCAAGTTATTTTATAGCAAAGAAGAAACGAAGAGAAAACATCCTCCGCAAAGAGGCGATAAGAAGCATCGTCTGGCGACGCGGTAATGAGGTAAGCGCATCGAAAATAAAGATCAGCGCAAAGAAGAGTGTTTATACTCAAGATGAAATCCAAAACATGCTACTTAGATTAGCAACAGAACTACAAGGCGAAGCTGCTATCGATGCTGAAGGAAATGGAGTATTCCAATTCCCAAGAATTGCTAAAGAGTTAGCAAAGCTAAATACGGAAGATAATCAATAATTATCAATAAAAGATACTGATAAAGAATAGAAAACAAAAGAGGCATTAAGTATTGTAATTATATGTATTTATAATTATATTTAATGCCTCTTATTATTTGTAAATCTAATATTATTCTAAAATATCTACTTCTTTTCCTTCTACAATTACGAATGCCGTCGCATAATCAACGATATGCGATAAGGAGATGGAGACAGTAATGTCTTTATATTTTTCAACGAAGCTACCGAAAAATTGCGCAGTTGGCTTGCCTTTCGCATCGTTTAATACTCCGAACTCATTCAGCTTAAAGCCCTCTGCAATTCCCGTTCCGATTGCCTTGCTAAAAGCCTCTTTTGCGGCGAATCTTGCTGCTAAGTGCAGATACTTCTTTTCATTGAAGTTATTACAGTATTCAATCTCCGTAGGAGTGAATACGCGCGAAAGGAATTTATCTTGATATTTCTCAATGCTTTCCTTTATTCTTGAAACTTCAATAATATCGGTGCCGATGCCAATAATCATTTCGCGTCCTTTTGCTTTAAATATTCTTCTAAAATACGCGGAAGAACCTCGCCACTTGGTGCGTGAATTGAAATATCAAGGTATGGGGTGAGTGCAGTTTCGTTTGGGTTAATCTCTACGACAAAAGCTCCCGCTCTTTTCGCATATATTGGGAGCTGTGCGGCAGGATAGACCTCGCCAGAAGTGCCAATTACGAACATTACATCAGAATTTTGCGCTGCTTTGATTGATTGCTCTAAATCATGTTCGGGCAAACTCTCTCCAAACCAAACAACAGCAGGGCGAATATACCCACCGCAATACTCGCATTTGGGGATTTGCTTATCCTCTTGGGAGATCGGCTTTGTGTGTGGCTTCTTGCAACGAGAACAGTAGTTTTCGACTATGTTTCCATGCAATTCATAAACCAATTTGCTGCCGGCTCTGTGGTGTAGTTTATCGACGTTCTGGGTAACTACGGTAACCTTGTCGAAGTATTTTTCCATCTCGGCTGCAGCAATATGCCCATTGTTTGGCTGAACCTTATTTACTACGTCAAGTCTCATAGAATACCATTCCCAGACGAGTTGAGGGTTGCTCATAAAGCCATCCATGCTTGCCAGCTCTTGGGGCGAAAATTTAGCCCAAAGCCCATCAGGATCTCTAAATGTTTTTACTCCGCTTTCGGCAGATACACCAGCTCCTGAAAATATTACTATTTTTTTAGCTGTTAATAGCTTGTCTATTATTATTTGTGGTATTTCCATGCTTTTTCCTTTAATAATGTTGCAAAAAATTGATTCTTATATATCCAAATCAATGATTGATAGGAAGTAATTAATAATCGTAATAATCATCAGCAATAAACCTATTTTGGCGAGTAGCGATTGTAGCGATAAGATTGCCACCTTCGCCTTTTGGTAATTTTCCTGAGATTTCGGGCTTTTGGTATATAGCTTTTCGCCGAAGCCCTTGTATGTTAATACAAATCCCGTTGCGATGAAATATAGAATAATGATGAAGCGAAGAACTACGCTAATGTAATTATACCTAAATTGATAGAGTAATTAGTTAGAAATTTGGATTTTTGATAGTTAAAGTGTAAAAATTTATTTTTTTAAAACTTTTCCTTTATCTTCACCCTTACCCCTTACCCCTAATTATGTTTAGAAAAAGAATAAAAAATCAAGCTACCAAAGTTGATAAAATCGTTACTTGACTTATAATCTGATGAGCAGTAGCTTGAGCTATTTGAGCAAGTAGAACAAAAACTTGAAAAAAAATTATCACAAAAACAAAAGATTCTGCAAAAAATGCAATAGATTCTTG
>CAZGXC010000084.1:0-2837 GCA_964529535.1 uncultured Hyphomicrobiales bacterium
CATCTTTTCAAAGATATTGGAAGATTCACCAAATCTTTTCTGTCTGAAATATGACCAAGCTAATCCATAATAACTTTCTTCTATTCTGCTGCTATTTGGGAATTTCTTTATAAGTTTATCGTAATTATCGGCGGAATTCTTGAGCATATCGGAGCGATAGAAGGCTTCTGCTAACCAGAAAGTGGCTTCGTCTAATCTCTCGTCATTTTTGCTTTCTGCGATAAATGCTTGAAGTGGGAAGACAGCTTCCTTGTATTTCCCAGCATTTACGAGGGCTATCCCCTGTTTGAATCGAGCCTCTCCGATAAACCAATTCTTTTTTACTAAGTATATTTCGGCGCTTTTCTGCGCTAATTGTTCCGCTGATTTATATGTGCTCAGGGCTTCTTGCCATTTTTTTGTTTCGAGTAAATTTGCGCCAAGCAATAAAGAAATTTTGATTTTTTGCTGCGCATTTTCTGCGAGCTTTTCGGCTCTTTGGAGTGATTTTATTGATCTATCATAATCTCTCTCTTCGTATTGGATTAAGCCCAATTCAAAGAGCGCGTCGCTTAGCATCGCGAAATCTGGTTGCAATGTCAGCGCGGAGAATTCTTTTTTGGCTTCTTGAGATTTACCGCTTCTTTTCATGGCTACCGCTCTGAAGAGCTTTGCTTGAGCGAGTAATTTCATATTTATCTCAGATCCAGAAGTAATGATTTTATCAAATGATTCGATAGCTTTGTCGTGCTTATTATTTTCTAATAAGATTCTTCCTAATCCAAGATGAGCATAATTTATTATTCTTGAATTTGGGTAATTCTCCACAAATTCAGCATAATATTTCTCTGCTTCTGAATATTTTTCTAATAAATGATACGCCTCCGCTTTCAAATAAACGGTTTCTTCGCCGGCATCTTCAATATTTACTTGAGTTTCGTAAAATGCTCCATTATCGGTTTTGGTTTCGATGCGCTTCAAGATATTCGTTAGATTATCGAGGGTAATCAAAGCATTTGACGGGTCGCGCATAATTAAATAATCATTTGCCTCCCTTAGCTTTGCCGAGACTACATAATTGGAGAATGGATATTTACTGGCTAAAGTCTTATAATATGAAATTGCTTTGTTGTAGTTTTTATTTACTTCGCTGATCATTCCCAGTGCGTAGATGGCATCATCAGCATATAGGCTGACGGGGAAGTCTCTGTAGCTTTCCTCGAAAGCTGTTTGAGCTTCGGGATATCGCCCCAAATGATAGAGAGAAACGCCTCGCCAATAGATAGCTTGCTCGGCATATTGCCTATAAATGCTATCCTGCCTGATGGCTAAATCTTCTTTTGCTTCAGCGAAAGCAGCTCCGAAATGCTTTTCTGCATTATTATAATCTTTCAATTGAAAGGCAATAATCGCACGAAGCATTTGCGCCGAGCTTGTAAATGGGGAGTTTGAGCGATCTTTTATGAACTCAGCGAGCTTTTGGTCTGCGAGTTTGTGATTATTATTATCGAGGTCAATTTCGGCAAGCATAATCATCTGCTTATCTGCTGAATATACGCCCTGATATTGCTTAATATGAGTCAGCACTTGATTTTCGGCAATATTAATTAGCTTTGCGTCGTATAATTCCAGTGCTTTATCGAATTGATAAGCCTCCCCCCGGTAATTATAATATTCATCGCACTTGCCAAACGCCGTTAGAGTATACCCTGCTGCTAAGAGTATTAATATTATATATTTCATAAGTTTATTAAATTAATATACTGCAAGTATTAATTTATAGTTAATGTGGCGATTTATAAATGCTTTATTTCTATAAGAATTGCAATGCCACTTTTACGAATTTAAAATTACGAAAAATATTAGAGAAAAACTAATTTATTTGTGTTTTTTATAGATTTTTATTAGTTATATAATATTTAAAAACTATTCTCAATCAAATTAAAGCACCAAATAATCGTTTACTATAGCGACAATACATTTGTTCCGAAAGTAACATAAGAAAATCTATATATCCCTTTAACACTGTTAAAGTAACATAAGGATATTTATATTTTACTTTGGGAACATAAGAAACAACTATAATTTTCCATACCTAAACGATAGAAAAAAACATTAAGAACTATGCCTATAAATGTAATTAGAGAAGAACTAAATGGATTGAAGCTATTAGAACCTGTAATATATAAAGATGCGCGGGGGCATTTCTTAGAATCCTACAATAAAAGGGATTTCGCGGAAATTGGTATCGATGCGGAGTTCGTCCAAGATAATCAATCGCTTTCGACTTTCGGCACAATCCGTGGAATGCACTTCCAGCATAACAAAGCGCAGGGGAAGCTGTTACGAGTTACTCTGGGCAGGGCGATTTTCCGAGGTGTGGATATTCGCATTGATTCGGAATTTTTTGGGCAATATAGGGAGTTTGAGCTTTCTGCTGAGAACAATCGCCTTCTCTGGATGCCTCCGGGATTCGCTAATGGCTTTTCTGCCGAGAGCGAGGTTACGGTAATTCATTATAAATGCACAGAATACTGGAATGCTGCATCGGAGATCACTTTGCTTTATAATGATACAGATGTAAATATTGATTGGAAAACAGAAGATTGGAAAATTGGAGATCCGATTATGTCGGATAAAGATAAAAGCGGAATTAGCTTAAGGCAATGGCAGGAAATGCAAATACATTTATAATGCAAAGAAGACCCACAGCTAAAGCCGTGGGATGAGAAAAAAAAAGTAATCAACCCCGTCCTTCAGGGCGGGGTTGATTACAAAAGGATTATTTTAATTAGATAGTTATGTTAATTGGATAGCAATGTAGATCACAGAGAATTACATGCTATCTAATTCTTTTT
>CAZGXC010000084.1:2847-10208 GCA_964529535.1 uncultured Hyphomicrobiales bacterium
TATTTGAGTCCAATTTTCTTCTTTGGAAGCAGCCATCATTTCGATGCCGAGCTGTGCGACGTCGTCGATACCGAATTGCAGGCAAGTCCCTTTTAGGGTGTGGCCAATTCTATATACTTCGTCAGTACTTTTAGCGTTATACGCTGGCAAGAACTGCTCATCAATATCTGCTAGCCATGTTTCAATAAATTCGGGGAATAATTCGCGAATCATTGGATCTTCTGGTAATTTCATAATTTTCTTATTTTTATTATTAATAAATATAATTAAAAGTATTTGAAGAAAGCTGTAAGCCGAATTCTGTCTGCGGCACGAGTGCCGGAGGCAATTATTTATCTAAGGTTGCAGTCGCCTGCACCCTTTAGCAACCTACCCGATTACATTCCCGATTAACGGAAGTTGGTCGGACTCACCTTCTGAATTAACTTCAATGCTCTCTTATTTGGTCTTGCTCCGGGCGGGGTTTTCATGTATCCCACTGTCGCCAATGTGATCGGTGAGCTCTTACCTCGCCATTTCACCCTTACTTGAATTGCTGTTTCCAGCTCTCCGAGCGGTATAATTTCTGTTGTACTTTCCGTCAGCTCTGGTTTTTATGCCGTCGCTGCCTTCGCGTTACGAAGCGCCCTGTCCCGTGGAGTTCGGACTTTCCTCGTGATGTTTTTCAATCCCGCAATTGCCCGCTTTCCCCTATACTTTCAATTTTGAACTATTTTTTTCTGAAGAACTTCTTATTAAACTATATCTAAAATTTCTGGATCTATTGGCATTTCCTGTGGGTATATGATTCTGCCACAGTTTTCGCAATAGAAGATTTTATCTTCGCTATTTCTTAGCTCTACGTTCCTCTGCGGTGGCATCATACTATAGCAACCGGAGCAGCTATTTTTCTTTGCTGGCATCACTGCGTCGTGGTGCAGAGTTCTAATCCTCGTATATTCAGTATATAAAGGTTTAGAGATTTTTACTGTAATTTCTTCTCTTTTTTTCTTTAATACCACAAGGTCTTCATTTTGGTCAGATGAAATTTCGTCTAATTCCTTTTTCAGGGCTTCCAGCTCTTTATTTGCTTCTTCGGCGTCATTTTTTTGAGTTTCGAGCATATTATTTAGGTTTTCTTCCTTCACTCCTGCATTGCGCAATTCATCAGTTAGCCTGATTGTCTCGCTTCGAGAGTGATCAATTTCCTTTGTAATAGCATCAAATTCTTTATTATTTTTGACGTTGAATTGCCTATCAGCTAATTTTTCTTCTTTTTCTTTTAGAGTTTGCAGGGTTAGTTTGGATTCAGTTTTGAATTTTCTAATATCGCTTAGAATTTCCTCGGTTTCCTTTACGATAGCTACTAACTCATGGTATCGTCTTTCCTGAAGTTTAATTTTATTAGGTAAATCTCCGCAATCCTCTTGGAGTTCGTCTAATTTCATATCAACGATTGAAAGCTCTGCTAAAAGCTGTATTTCAGATTTCATCTACATTGCCTATATAAAATATATAATCTATTAATTTCGTGTTTAATTTATGAACGTGTTTTATTTTATGAATAAGATACGGGGTTGGTATCGATATCGGATTTAGTCAATATCAATTTATCGCCACATATCTTTGTTAACGCAGTATGCAAACCGCTTGCTACAAATTTCTCCATTTCGGAATGTCCTGGGTCTATTATCAGAATCTTTCCTTCCGATTCGTGAAATTTATGATAAGAGCAGTCTGCCGTAATCAAGACGTCGCAATTATGCGCAATTGCTTCAGATATATAAGACGAAGCACTACCTGCAATAATTGCTATCTTATTGCAAATTTTCGATTTATCGCTCTTATTGCTTTTTATTGGGGATTGGCATACTTGCTTTACCCTATCTATCAGCTCCGAAGCTGTTAGATCTTTGCTATTGCGGGCAATTACGCCCATTCCGGTGTCGGGATATTTCCTATCTGGCAAAAGCCAAGAGACGAACTCCAAACCCAATGCTTCCGTTAGCAGGATATTTGTCCCTGCTTTATAAGTATCAAAATTTGTATGAATGATATAAAGCGACATATCGTTGCGTAAAAGTTTTGAGACCAATCGCCCGACTCTATCCGACGGTAAAATATTTTGCAATGGCAAATAAATTAGCGGATGGAATGCGATTATTATTTCTGCATTTTGAGCTATCGCTTCTTCGACTACGGCATCATTTAATTCATACGCTACGTGAACTCTATTAATTTCCTCGCGTGAGCCTTGTATCTGCAAACCCACTCTATCCCCATCTACAGCGGAATCGATCGGAAATTCTTGCTCCAACAATCTAATAAAATCTAATATTTTCATCATAGTATTTTGTTACTTTTACACTTTTCGGAATGTAAAATTACGGAAATTTTGAATTTTATAAAAATTTTTAAAAATATAATATCAATAAAACGTATTAAATAGTTTATAAACTGTCCATTTTAACAATGATGAAACATATAATCTCGACAATGGCGATAATAATTGTATTTATTAGTATTGCTTACTCTTATGCCAGCGCGGATACTTTTACCACTCCATTGCCAAGCGAGAAAGATACTTCCATAGTGTTCGAGCCGGCTTTGGATATTTATTCAAAGTCTAATGAAAAATCCGAAAAAGCAAACTATATTGGACCGAGTATGCTATTTAGCGACCATGGATTTGGAATGGGAATGTATTACTCATACGCCTTTACGCGTGATTTCGCAATTGATGGGCAATTTTTCATCAGCGGAGCTCATAATTCTGATGAGTTTGAGATTTGGGACTGGAATTACTATGATTACAGAGTCCCCAATAAAGTTAATCGAATTTATATGATGCCGGTTACTTTGGGGCTGAAATACCGCTTATTTTCTAATATTATTCCCGATAACTTGCGTCCATACTTGATTGCCGGAGGTGGTATGTCGGTAATTATGGCGACTCCCTACCGCCTTGAGTTTTTCACTGCTTTTGGGGAAGCGCAGACCTTCATAAAGCCGACTTTATTTGCTGGCTTGGGATTAGATGTGATGAGTGGGAGGAA
Source organism: uncultured Hyphomicrobiales bacterium (assembly GCA_964529535.1). Classification (GTDB taxonomy): domain Bacteria; phylum Bacteroidota; class Ignavibacteria; order Kapaibacteriales; family UBA2268; genus CALLXS01. Next base: position 5,883 of record CAZGXC010000084.1, read on the forward strand.
TGCTATCAACTTCAATATGAAATACTATCATATTCCATTTGGTGCTGAGGGTCTGGAATCGATTAAGAATAAGCCAATCACGAATTTCGGTGGGATATTCCTCGAAATTAGCTTCGGAATACCAATCGGAAGATAGGTTTATATCACTTACAAATCAATCAATGACTGAATCAATCTCGTTCTGAATCAATCAAGAACTGAATCGGCGATGGATAATTGCATTGCGGACATTAGCAAGGCTGCATCAATCTCGCCAATATCTTGCTTTAATATTTCGCTATTGATATTTGAGAATACGGATAGATTACCATTTGCGCTCACTACCAAACTTGAGATTCGCCCTTCGTATTCGCTCAGGAATATTACTTCATCTGGCTCGAACAGCAGATATTTGTTGCAATTATGCAACTCAAAATAGCCTTGGTTGTTCTGCGCCGACACCAAGGTAATGCCCTCGGTAGCATCTCCGATTTTCACATCTGTATAGATGTTAAGCAATAGCTTATCTTTGGTATCAAGTTTATTAATCAACCAAGAGAATGCGTTGGCAGACTCTTCATTTGGCTCGCCAATAATGGCTTTTATCTCGTTTACATCAAGTTTGTTCATCGTCATTTTTCTATCAATTGCAACAAATAGAAATTAAAATTACTAAATTTTTTCCGAATATTATAATTTTTTTTATTTTTATATTAAATTTTGTCTGATTGTAACCTTCTAACTCCCCAAATATAGTGATTATTTCGGTAAAATTACATATTTTTGCCATTCCATAATCATACAATAACAATCTATTTTTAATGAAACACTTGATAATTACGGCAATATTTGCCTTGCTAAGCCTTTTTTCTTTGTCGGCAAATACCGTAACAGTAAATACTAAATTCGTCCATATAATTGGTAGCGAGCGACAGATAAAGGTAGAGTTTATCAAGAAGTATATCCCCAAAATTTCATTAGGATATGCTAAGGATACGCTCTCTAATGAAAAATATGGCGTATTGCTCGACCCAATCCCGAATGCCTTCAAATATAAGGAATTGCCAACGCAATATTTGATAGAAAATGATTCCATAAAAATTTATATTAACAAGAATGATCTAAAATCTACGGTTATCGACCCGATTTCTGGGGATTCTCTAATGCGTGGGATAGAGTATAATACTCCTTGGCTATTCAATGGCTTTTCTTGCGAAATAGATAGCAACCCTGCCTTGTATGGTATGGGCTCGCAAGCCATTGATTACAACCGCACAGGCACTGAGTTCGTGTTATATAACTTTTCTATTTTTGGATATACCTACCCCAATTTAGCATTAAATATTCAAATTCCATTTTTTGTAATAAATAATAATTTCGCCGTTTTTGTGGATAATCCGGCACGCGCTCACGCTGGAGTCTATGATAAAGAACGCAAGAAATTACAATTCTGGGCAATGGGGCTAAAAGCTGTGTTTTATGTGATTAACCGAAAGGGGCAAGCGGAAATCACCAAAGAATTTGCTGATATGACTGGCAGACAGCCTCTGCCTCCGCTCTGGGCTTTGGGTTACCTTCAATCTAATATTTACCACAACACCAATGAAGTTATTAATGAAGTCAAGAAATTTAAAGAACATAAATTACCATTAGAAGCAATTATTATCGACTATAATTGGTTTGGCGGTCCTCAAAATATAGGAAATTATGAGTGGGGCGATTCTCCAGAATGGGAAAATCATCAATCACTGATAGATACCTTAGACAAAGAACATATCAAGAAAGTTTTGATTGCAGAGCCATATATAGCTGTGAAATCAAAGAATTACAAATTCGCAACAGAAAACAAGTATTTAGTGCGTAACAAGGAAAGCAATATCTATATATGTAATCTGTTTTATGGAGAGCCAGCGGGGTTAATTGATATGACTTATCCCAAGGCAGCGGAATGGTTCTCGAGCCTCTATGAGAATATTTCTCTAAGAGTTAATATAGCTGGTTGGTGGATGGATATTGGCGAACCGGAGCTCCATTCAATCGATATGATTCACCACAAGGGCAAAGTGTTTGATGTTCATAATTTGTATTCCAATATCTGGAGTATGAATATTAATAAAATGATGAAGAAAGTCTTTCCGAACCGCAGAGTATTCCTCCTAAATCGCTCAGCTTGGGCTGGCGGGCAACAATATTCAGTGTTTAATTGGTCAAGCGATTGCGCAAATGATTATCCTGCAATGGGCATTCAACCCGATATGTTCTTATCTACAGGATTGTGCGGTATGAGTTATCTACATTCAGATATTGGTGGCTATGTCGGCTCAAAGACGAAGAACGACAGAATGTATACACGTTGGATGCAATTCGGTGCTTTCTCTCCATTGATGCGGGCGCATTCCAATGCTGAGGTTCCTTCTCAACCCCACTTTTACCAAGATACTACCATTGCCATTTGTCGCGACTTCATTGAATTGCGCTATGCCATGTTGCCATATATTTATACTTTATCTTATGAAAATTCTACTTCGGGCAGCCCCATCTGCCGAGCGATGAATTACTACGAAAATACGGAACGTTTCAAAAATACCAGCAGTCAATACTATTTCGGCAGGGATATTCTGGTAGCACCGATATTTGATTCCACAGATGCCCGAAAAGTTCAATTCCCAAGCGGCAAATGGATTAATTACTTCAATCTACAAAAATATGCGGGGAATAAAGATTCGATAGTAAATGCGCCTATCAATGAAATGCCTCTTTTTATCAGAGCTGGAGCAATCATTCTAAATGCAAAAAAGATTATGAATACTGAATTTTACAGCACAGATACTCTAATCCTTAATCACTACTATGACAAGGATATTAAAGAATTTGCCGGATACATGTATATTGACGACGGAAAGAACCCGAGATCCCTCGAAGATAAGCAATTTGAGATACTAAAATATAAAGTAAATAACTATGATTCTTCAATAGTATATAAGATAGAAAGAAACTGCAATGCTTGGAGAGATTCGCTTAAAAATCGAGTTTATCGGATCAATATTATGTCGCGCGATACAATCGCTGGCTACGTTACTTTAAAGCAGAAGGGCGTTGATATACAATTACATAGAGATACAAATCACTTCGGTGGCAGAGCATTCTTTACCCCTGCGATTGACGGAAATTGCGAAATAATTGTAAATAAATATAAATCAAAAGATGATACTTTATTAGTGGAATCAAGAAACTCCGCAATGGTATTCCCTAATCCAATTACAGACGAGATTAACATCAATATCGGCGAGGGAAATATTCAGCAATATAATTTGCAAATATTCAACGCAAGCGGCAAAATGATATTTGAAATCAATGAGCTTCAGCCTCTAATAATCAACAATGTTTTGACAATTAACCTAAAAGCTAAATTCGGAGCTAATACCCTAAATTCTGGAGCATATTTCGGGAAATTAATTGCCGATGGCAAATCCATAAACTTCCAATTCATCAAAGAATAAGAGGCGGTAAAATAACAATAGGAACAAATGATGATAAGAGAAATAACTAATGAAAATGAGATGCGAAAGGCTTTCGATATTTATTTAGAAGCCTTCCCGGCGGGCGAGAGATTACCAATTGAAATGCTTCGCCAGCGATTCGAGGAGCAAAGCGAGAGGATTTACGCTTTTTATCCAGAAGATAGTGAGCAAAATCCAGAACATAATCCAGAACATAATCAAGACTTAATGGCTTTCGCTACGATTTTCTTCCTCGGGAATATTATTGATTCGCGTCCGCAGAGCTTCGCCGTGCTTAATTACTTTGCTGTTTCGCGCCAAGGGCGTAGCAAGGGTTATGGTGAGCAATTTCTGAAGCATCTTATTGATATTACGCACAATGATAAGCAAATATTGATTTTTGAAATAGATAATCCATACCAGAGCGAGTTAGATTCCCAAGAATACAGGAGATTGCTTTTCTACCGAAAAAGCTCTGTCGTGGAATATCCGGATTTTATTTATTATATGCCAGCATTCGGTAGCGGTGAAAGAATTGATATGAAATTGCTTTCCGCAGGCACTTCCGAGCCACTATCCCCAGATGAATTAGCGATTATTCGCGATAATATTCATCGGAAAATGTATAATATGGATATATAATAGTTTGAAGCTATTTTTTATTAAAGCACGCATCAAGCCAAAATAGAAGAAAAACGACACACATAAGAAACTCCCTCTCGCATCATTAATTATAATTTTACGAGAGGGAGTTTATTATTAAAAGCATATTTATATCAATAAACTGCTATCTATTCTATTTTATTCACTATCGACCGATTCCGAAGAATGCTTTGAAGATATGCCC
>CAZGXC010000085.1:0-3116 GCA_964529535.1 uncultured Hyphomicrobiales bacterium
CATAAAAATTATGAACAATGCAAGGAAGGACTGCTTCCCGCAGTCTTTGGCAAGGCAAATTCTTTTCCTCATGTTTTATCTAAAATTTAATGGTTTCACAAAATATTAATTACAATTCTATTGAGTTTTTTGAACAATAGAATAAAATTACCATTAATGGGGACTTATCCCAGAAATAATAATATGTTTCAAAAATGTGAAGTTATTTTAGATAAGGAGGGCGCAATCTCGCATAAATAACTCGGGTTCGAGATAGGAGAGACTGGCATTTTCAGCAGAATTGGTTAAAAAATGATTCGGGACATTGATTTTTGAGTAAATACTATAATCGAAGATATATGATAAAGCAGAGAAAAATGCTTTGTTAAAATCATTTTTATTGCTCCCATTATCTCGAGCAAGTTGATTATCATCATCTAAAAATAGAATTACGTCAAAGAAATCATCGTATTCAATATTGTTAGCGGCATTATTTCGATGTAATTCATCATTAGCGAAACTTGAGCGATAGCTATCGCTTCGCAATGCTATTAAATTATTGATTTTTTGCTTATTTACGCTATGACTTGAAGTAAAAGAATAGTTATACACAATATTTAGCACTAAGAACAAGCCCAATGCTAATATTTTATATTTACTATATCTATTTATTTCTTTTATCATATTACATCAAAATATTAATATCCGAAATGGGTATTATCCGACATTAATTACGAAATTACATAATAATAGTTTCAAAGAATACATTAGAGTTCCTGCAATATTCATCATGTCATATTTTGCCAAATTACCATTTTGGTTGATCTATAAAGCTCTCTAAGAATGAAGGTTTTGGCTCGGATTTCGTCTGCGATAGCAGTAAGTTTTCTATATATTTCCCAAGAATATCAAATTCTAAGTTTACTATTCGACCTATTTGATATTCTGAAAGAATTGTATTCGCTATTGTATGCGGAATTACGGCAACAGTAAAGCTATTGCTCGAAACTTCCGAAATAGTAAGGCTCACTCCATCGAGACAGATTGAGCCTTTTTCTAATACGTATTTTCTATATTCCTCTGGGAATTGGATAGTAATCAGAGTGGAGGAATGCAAGCGATTAATGCTATGAACAGCCCCAACTGTATCAACGTGTCCCTGAACAATATGCCCGCCCATTCGAGTGGTTGGGAGCATGGCTCGCTCAAGGTTTACGCGTTGATTTGGCGATAACTTGACAAAAGTGGTGCGTTTTAGAGTTTCCTCCACAGCTTCTACAGTTGCAAATTTCCCATTTATAGCAGTTACAGTCTGGCAAACTCCATTAATAGCAATGGAATCATCAATCTTCAAATCGCCGAAAACTTTATCACCGGCGAATTGTATCCGCAGACCATTTCCAAATGGCACGATGCTTTTTATAAATCCTGTTTCTTCTATTATCCCAGTGAACATTGCTTATTCTTGTTTAATAATAATTTTAGCTATTTTTCCAGCACTATTTTGTCAGTGATATAATCTAAGTCTATGCGTCGTTTATCGATATTTGCATCAACGATTTTGACTCTTAATCTCTTTCCGAAGCTAAAGATTTTCTTAGTCTTTTTGCCGACTACTCTCATATTCTTTTCATCATAGATATAAAAATCATCATACATATCTTTTAGATGCAATAAGCCTTCAGCATAAATTTCGTCAAGTGTAATGAATAAACCGAAGTTAGTAACGCCAGTGATAGTGCCGTTGAAGCTTTCTCCTAAGTTCTTTTTGGCTAACATTGTTTGGGCTAATTTAGATGAAGCCCTCTCTGCCTCCATCGATACTCTTTCTGTATTCGTGGTATGCTCGCCAATCCCTTGGACGTATTGTTTCAGGAATTTAACTCTCCCTTGCTCTGGTTTATGTTCATTATATTCTTTCAAGAAGCGATGGACGATTAAGTCGGGATAGCGTCTAATAGGTGAAGTAAAATGAGCATAATCAGTGAATCCCAAGCCGTAATGCCCCGTATTTTGCTCGGAGTATTCAGCTTTTGGCATTGATCTGACAAGAATTTGATTTACTATCGTTTGTTCTGGTTTCCCTTCAAAAGTCATCAATAGTTTATTAATATCTTTGGAGGATTTGATTACGAAATTGCTTTCTTTAGTCAGCATTTTAATAAATTCCAGAGAAGAGTTAATCTTTTCAGGAACTGGTTCCGCATGGATTCTATATAAGAATGGCAGCGGTTCTTTTATTTTATATGTTTTTGATATTTTCTTTATATGTTCCGCAACAGTTTTATTAGCCAAGAGCATACATTCCTCTATTAATTGAGTAGATGGAATTGATTTTTTGAGATATGCTTTGATTGGCATTTTGTTTTTATCCAATTCAAATCTTAATTCAGATGTTTGGAAGTCGATACCGCCTGTCTTGAATCTTTTTTCGCGGAGTTTTTGCGTAATTTCATGGAGTTGTAAAATCAATTCTGAAAAATCGCCTGCTCCTGTATCGATGATTTCCTGCACTTCTTCATAGCTAAACCTGCGAATACTTTTGATAACGCTTTCGCTAATTTGATAATCGACCACATTAAAATTGCCGTCGAGCTCCATTATTACTGAATAAGTAAGGCGCACACGCTTTGGATTAAGCGAGCAAATATCATTGGATAATTCTTCTGGAAGCATTGGTATTACTCTATCAACTAAGTAAGTAGAGTTGCCGCGTTTCAGGGCTTCAACATCTAAAGGTGTTCCCTGCTCGATATAATGCGACACGTCAGCAATATGCACACCGAGTTGGAAATTGCCATTATCTAACTTCTTAAGAGATACTGCGTCATCGAAATCCTTCGCATCTGCGGGATCGATTGTAACGATTGTTTCCTTGCGCAAATCGAGACGTCTTTTTAATTCAGCTGCGCTTGGTTTTACGGCTACGGATGTAGTTTGCTCAAGAATATTTTTCGCAAATACTCCAGATAGATTAAACTCGCGGACAATAGCGTCAAATTCTACTGCTGGATTGCCACCTTCGCCCACAGCATCGACAACTTCGGCAGTTGGGCTAATTTTATGATTGTCCCATTTCAGGAAGTTCGCAATTACTTTATCCCCGGGTTTCGCGCCATTTAGCTTATCTTTGGGGA
>CAZGXC010000085.1:3126-10082 GCA_964529535.1 uncultured Hyphomicrobiales bacterium
TTTTTCATATTGTCTCCTTAATTTTATTATTTGGTCAACATTATATTGGTTATCGTCTGGAACAAGGAAGTAAAAATCGCCGTCGGATTCAATTTTTCCTGCAATTTTTCTTTCTACTCTATTTTCAATTTGCACTACCTGCCCTTGGAATTTATTGGGCGAATCACTTGCTATCAGTTTAATAGCTACGGTATCGCCATCGAAGGCAGTTAGCATGTGCTTTTGCTTGATAATGATTTTCGGCATTTCAGGATTTTTTGTTTCAATAAACCCTCTGCCTTCGCGTATCTTCAGCACACCCGTAATTACTGTAGGAGTGCTTTCGGATAATGTATATTTCTTCTTCCCTGATTTCTCTACTATTCCTTGCTGCAACAAGTAATTCATTGCATTTTGAAATTCATTATAGTTTAGTGAGGTTGGCTTTAGTCTTAAATTTTTAGCTATTTCGTTATAATTAAGAGGTCTGCCAAGCCTGCCCAATAAATTAATGATCAAATCGACCATTTGATTTCTATTCATCTGTGTTTCTTTTTTGATATTTTTCATCTTAATTCTTTATTATTTAAAGAGTTAGTCATTTTCTTTATTCCGCTGCACAACGCTCCACATAGCTGATTTTAGCTCTTCTAAATTTACTCCCATTACTGAGGAAATTAAGTGGATTGGTGTATTCGGCTCTCTAAATTTAATCTTTTTTAGTTCTTTTATGTAGCTCTCGTCCCAAGCATCAATCTTTGTGATGCATATTATTCTGTCTTTGTTTAATAGGTCTTTGTTGAATTTCTTTAATTCATTTTTCAGTGTTTTATAATCTTCTGCTATAGTTGAGCTAATTGAGTCCAATAAAAATACTAAGACTTGAGTGCGCTCAATATGCTTCAAAAATTGGATTCCGAGACCTTTTCCATCGGAAGCTCCTTCGATTAAACCGGGGATATCAGCAACAACGAAAGTTTCTCTTTCGCCCATTTTCACGATGCCAAGATTTGGCACCAAAGTAGTGAATGGATAATCTGCTATCTTCGGCTTTGCCGCTGAAATAGTAGAAATAAGCGTTGATTTCCCAGCATTAGGGAAGCCTACTAAGCCTACATCTGCCAATAATTTAAGCTCGAGTTTTACTTCGAGTTCTCTGCCTTCCCAGCCTGGTTCAGCTGTTCTTGGGACTTGATTTGTAGGGGTAGCAAATTCCGCATTCCCTCTGCCACCGTCACCACCGCGGGCGAGGCGTATTTTCTTTCCTTTTACATCAAGATCAGCTATGACATTATCCTCTAAATCTTTAATAACAGTTCCTACTGGCACTTTGATAATAACGTCTTCTGCGTCTTTTCCAGTTCGTCTATATTTCTCTCCAGTAGCACCATTTTCAGCAATGTAATGCCTTTTATATTTAAAATCAAGAAGCGAAGCCAAGTGAGAATCAGCGAGGAAGAAAATATCTCCGCCTTTGCCACCGTTTCCACCATCGGGACCGCCCTTTGGCACTCCTTTTTCTCTTCTGAATGAAATATGCCCTTTTCCGCCGTCTCCGGACTTAATAATTATCTTTGCTTCATCAATAAATTTCATAATTTCCTTTTATTATATTTCTTTGTTAATTATTTCTTGTAATTATATTAAAAACAATGTAATTACAAGACATTGTCGAATTGATCGACAAACTGATATTCCGGCAATAACTGCCCTTTTTGAATTTTTCTCATTTTAGATTTAATCAGTGCTTTTTTCATTGCTGATAATCTTTCTGTAAATATGATACCTTGCAAATGATCCAGCTCGTGCTGGGCAACTCTCGCAAAAATATCATCATCTTCTATTGTGTGTTCCTTGCCCGCCAAATCATAGTATTTTACGGTTACCGCAATGGGTCTATCCACTAATTCGTGAATTGTCGGGACGCTTAGGCATCCTTCTTTATAACTAATTTCTTCATCAGAGAAATCTGTAATTATAGGATTGATTAAAACTAAATCTTTGTATTTAACTTTAGCATCGCTGACGGCAGCTGTATTAATAGTAACCAAACTTAAAGACTTGCCTACTTGATTGGCAGCCAAGCCAATTCCGTCTGCTACGTGCATTGCCTCAATCATATCTTTTGCTAATTGAATTATCTCTGGGGTGATATTCTCTATATCTTCTGTTTTTTCCTTTAATATTGGATGAAAACAACTATAAATTGGTAAAGCCATATTATTTATATCTTGTTATTTTTTAAGTAATTATAAGTATTGTAATTATATATTATTCTTCGTGTTATCTTTGAATTTGATCGAAATACTGTTTAATTAATATTTCATAGTCCTTATTATATCCATTCTGAATTGAACGCAGGAACTCTTTGAGCATTGCGGACTTACCTTGCTGAGTTGACATATCAAATTCATTTGGACTTTTCCTGAAAATATCTTGCCCAGTAGTTGCTTCTCGCTTTTTATCGAAATCCTTTTCGTTGGCAGATTTCGTCGCATCTAATAGTCTTGATAATATTTTGTCTTGCTTTCTTTTGGTTTCTGGAGTAATATTTCCGTTCTTAATATCGTTCATTACTTCCTGCATTTCCTGCGCAATTCTATCTAATTCATTTTGCTTGCGGTCGCCACCAACGAATTGCTTTTGCTCTTTGTTTAGCTCGTCGAGAGTTTTCTTGGCGTTGCCCTGCTGATTAGATAATCTCTTGGCTTCTGCTTGCTGTTCGGGGGACATTGAACCTCCGCCTTGACCCATTCCCATCTGCTGCATTGCTTGGTTAATTGCCTGCTGTTGGGCAGCGAGTTGCTGCATTTTTTGCATCATTCCTTGTCCGGAACTTCCTTGCCCACCAGATTGAGATTCACCACCGCCACCAGGATTAGAGCATGAGCCTGTCTTTTGCATTTGCGAGATCATTTGCTGCATCTGAGACATTGCTTTGTTCATATCGCTCATAGCTTGTTGCTGAGATTTAGCCGCTTGCGACGACTGTCTATCGCCGAGTTGCTGAATTGATTTTTGCATATTTTGCATAGAATTACCAAGATTTTCAGCCATTTGTGGAGTAACGGCAAAAGTCTTCTGAGCTAATTCAAACATCTGCGAGACGACATTATTCATCGCTGCCATATTATCCATTTGTTCCGAAGCAACGTCTTTGAATTGCATAGAATTTGGATCAATATTTTGTGTTCTATTCTTTATATTTTCTTGATTTTTCGATAGTTGCGTCATATCTTTAGTAGCTTTTTGCATCTTCCGAATCGCCTCTTTTGTCATTTGATTTTGCATAGAGCTTTTCATATTTTTCATGCTATTTCGGAAGTTTTGCAAGTTCTTTCGAGCTTGTTGCTGATTTTTATTAGCTTGATTGAAATCACCTTTTTGCATATTGCTTTGCGATTCATTCATTTGCTGTTGAGTTTGCTCTGGCGCTAATTGATCTTTGGCATCCTTCATTTGCTCTTCAGGATTATCCTTGCCCATCTCTTTCATGCTCTTTTCTAAGTCTGCTAAATCCTTATTGAGGCTGTTTAAATCATCTTTTAATCTTTCCTGTTTTTGCGATAGATCTTTTCTATTATTTTGGTCAGATGGATTAGTGTTATTCATCTGTTTGTTCATTTCGTCTAATTTATTAATCATCACTTCGGCTTTTTTGCTAAGAGCATCGATTTTCTGTTCATTTTGTATGCGTTTCAGCATCTTCATAGTTCTTTCAATGCTTTGCTTTAGCTTGTCCTCGTCAAACTTGAAGTTTTTCATTGCTTCTTTCATTTGCTCTGGAGTCATATTTTCCATAGCTTTTTGTAGCTTTTCCTGCATTTTCTGGAACTCTGGAGATTTAACTTCACGCATCAATTTTTGCAATTCCATATATTTTTCAAGGGTTTCGCGAGAGATCAAATTGTTATCTTTTAATTTCTCCGTAACTTCTTGTAAATTCTTTGAAATTTCCTCTACTTTATTCTGGATTTCTTGCTGTTTCTTGCTTATATCTTCAGCTTTTTTCTTTTGGTCCCATTTCATTTCTTGCTGGCGATTTGGGTCCTTCATCAAATCTCTATTTAGCTCTTCTGATTGCTTTTTGAGATCTTCCATTTGCTTCAGAACTTTTTGCAAGTCTTTTTCTATTTTATCTTGGGCTTGATCTGCCTCGCGCAATACTTCATCTAATGATGGAAGGCGAACCGTAGCCACTTGAGTTCGGGCAGATTTCGGACCTGTAATTCTATCATTATCATATACTTCGAAGTAATATTCATATTTATCTTCTGGGGAAATTCCTGTCTTGTTTAAATCCCAAATGTATGGCAGTTGCGCCGTTAATTCGCTTGAGGCAATCGGCACATTGATGCTGTGATATCTCTGCTCTGCTTCGGCATATTTTGATTCAATCAATCGATAAAATAGCTTTAATCCGCTAAATCCATAATCATCTGAAACAGCTACTTGCATCGGAAGAATCGCATCTTCGCCTACTTGTGCTTCGCCCATTGGCTCTATTAAGGCTATTGAAGGGGCTTCATCATTTGTTACAAATACATTATGTTTTATAGGGTTATCGTTATAATTTCCATCTTTCGACTTTAAGCGTATATAATATTGTCCATTACTCGAGAGAGAGAAGCCACCCGAAGCAGATTTCCCGCTAACGCTCATATTTACTATTGATGTATCATTGCTTGCTTTGGCTTGAGTGGAATCTGTAGCATCAAGTAGATTTTTGATAAATACTATTTTGGCAGATTCTAATTCTTTATTTGAAGTAATATTGAAGTTCAATCTACTGCCACGAATTGCTGAAATATCCGCACTTTGCTCATCAAAACTCCTGCTTGGCAATCGAGTGTAGCCAGGATAAACTAAAGTGCCGGCAAACTGCTTAATAATTGGTTTATCAACAACATACAAGGTGCATAAATTGGATTCCACCGCGGAATTTAGCCAATCCGACGAAGCATAAAAGTAGATTGAATTTTTTGCTGCGGGAATTTCATAAGTATATGTGTTACCGCTATCTAAATTCAAATTGTAAGTATCGAAATTCTGCTGATTAAATTCTCGAATCTTCAGCTTTACTTCCAAAGGAGCAGTTCCAAGAGCTTTAACGGTTATTTTTACCTTTGTTCCTTTCAGAACTGATTTATCGCTTTGTTCGATTGTCAATGAAAACGGAGCAGGCGGAGAATATGATTTGCTGAAATTAACAATGCGCACTAATGCTGCGCCAAGTGAATTGCTAAATATCGAGAAGCTAAGTCCTGATATTAAAAGGATTATCAAGAAAAAGATCAAACTTCTTCTTGGCTTTTGTTTGTCAATAATCACATTAAAATCTTTGTCCGAACTTGCATTTGCTACAATATCAAATGAAGCCAATGATAATTCTTTTGAAGTATTGCTCTTCTCCAATTCGCGCATCAATTCAATAGAATTGGATAGCTTGTCTTTGATTTCTTCGTAATGCTTTCCTACTCGGCGCGCTATATGAGCTTCGTCTTGGTGATGCTTGATTCCGAACCATCGCAGTGCAGCTGGATAAATGAATATGAAGCTCGGCACAAGAAAAGCAGTGAATATTAACATTGCCAATAATAGACGGAAATTCTTATCTCCATAGCTAATTGACTCCACTACGGACACGAGGAGCATGGTGATAAGAACAATGCTAAGGACTACTAAAATAGCAGAACTTAATATCATCAAAGATTCTTTTGCTCTTACGGAACGTAGCCGTTTGATTACTTCTTCATATTTATTTTTTAATTCCATTTATCTATTACTGATTTTTCTTAACTAAAATATATAATTTATTGATAATATTTGAGTTGCAAAGTTTACTTAATATATATCAACAAAATTCGGTGATTCTAATGGGTCAAAGCCCAAACTATAATATTAACACCCATTTGCAAGGCTTTCTCTCGAACTTCTGGCGGATCATTATGCACTTTGGGGTCAGCCCATCCATCGCTGATATTTGATTCAAAAATATAAAATACAGCCAAGCGATTATTTTCAAACAATCCAAATCCTTGGGGTGGCTTTTTATCGTGCTCGTGAGTTTTCGGTAAACCATTCGGGAATTTAAAATGCGAATGATAAATACCATGATTGAATGGCAATTCTGCAAATTTCTGGTCTGGATATACCTTTTTCATCTCTTTTCTAAAGTATTCATCAATCCCATAATCATCGTCAACCAATAAAAAACCTCCGTTATCTAAATAGCTACGAAGATTTTTCGCTTCCCTGTCCGTAAAATTTATATTTCCATGCCCTGTCAAGAATATCATAGGATAAGCAAATAGATTATCTGAGGATAGATCCACATACTCATACACGGGGTCAATTGGGATATTGGACACTTTCGCCGTATAAGCGAGCAAATTCACTTCCGCCGATGGGTCATTATACCAATCACCGCCACCATTATACTTAACTCGCGCAATTTTAAAAGCACTCTTCTTCACCTGAGCTTTAGCTTCGCAACAAAATCCCAAAGCGATGATCATTAGTGCAACTATATATAAATATCTATATTTCATTTATGTGTATTTCGTCTTTCAAAATCAATTACAGCAAACTAACTATTGCTTCAAACTTACTTTTGCTTGCTTATCACTAAAATCTTTTTTTCCTCTTGCTTGAACCATTCCAAACCAATGATGTTAATATCAATCAATTCATAATTATAATCAGGGAAAGCTTCGCGCGCCTCATCGATTTCATCATACATTTTGCCACCTTTGAGCAACACATATTTCCCATCATCTTTCAAGAGTTTATTAGACCACTGAAGAATGCGATTAGTGCGAGTAACGGCGCGTGCAAATATGTAATCGTAAGATTTAAGATTCTTTGTATCGTTTGCCAAATCTTCTGCTCGCAAATTTCTGGTAGAGAAATTTCTGTTACCAGTATGAGTAGCGAACATATCAGTCAGCTTTATTTTTTTCGCAATAGAATCGACC
>CAZGXC010000086.1:0-2280 GCA_964529535.1 uncultured Hyphomicrobiales bacterium
GCAATTGTCTGAGAAATCAGCAAAATCTATTGCTGAAATGACGGGATCAAAATTGAAAATATTAGACCCTCTCGGTGGCGGAAAAGATATGAATACTTATACAGATCTTCTATTAAAAAATACCTTAATATTGAAGGAAAATTTATAATTGAAGGAAAATCTTTAAAGATTAAGCTATCAGTAAGTAATAAGAAATAAGAACGATTAGCACGGTGGGGGCAGCAAATAGCATGGAATCGAATCTATCCAATACTCCGCCGTGCCCAGGAATGATGTTTGAGCTATCTTTGATGCCGGCATCTCGTTTGAGCTGAGATTCAGATAGATCTCCCAGCGGTCCTACAATTCCAATCAAACCACCTAAAATTAACGATAGTGTAAAGCTAAAAGCAGGAGCGAGGTAATAAACAGGTAAGGCAAATCCGACTATTGCCCCAAAGAAACCTCCAATTGCACCCTCCCAACTCTTTTTGGGACTAATTCTCTCGAATAGCTTGTGCTTTCCAATTGACCTTCCTACGAAATATGCGAATGAATCCGAAGCCCAAATTGAAATGAAAGTGGAGAGGACTATTATATTCCAATCAATTCCGCCCATTTGAATAAGCGAAATCTTTGGCAGAGCTAAAAATATCTCACTAAAATTTCTGAATTGAGAAATACATAATATTGAAGCGAAGAGAAGTGTGATATAATTGAAGCTAGTTATTCCAGTGGCAATACTTGTGGTATTGTTGGGATGTTTATTCCATAGATTTGCGGCGGAATGCGCCAGCGTATTAAGCAATAATAGAATGATCAGATAAGGAGTGGGGTTGATGCCTGAATAATCTCCACCATAGAATAAGCCAAGGAATAGGATGGAGATAAATAATGAATTGAAAATATAAGCTAAACTTGCGATTGGCGCAGCTTGCTTTTCGCGAGCAATTTTCAGATACTCCCATATAGAGAGATTGGATAATATTAATATTAGAGCAAAGAGATACGAATTGCCTAATAAAATGAGAGCTATGAAAACAGGTATTCCTATAATTCCTACGATGATTCTTGTTAGCATATTGTTTCTCTTGTTTTGTTTTTTCTATGAAAATAATATTAATATTGATCTATAGGCAGGCGAATTATCATTGTCGTGCCTTTATCTACTTCACTTTTTACGAATATATCGCCATTCATACTTAATACATATTTTTTTGTAATTGCTAATCCCAGACCAGTTCCTGAATAAATTCCGATAGTATTTTTAGCTTTAAAAAATGGATCGAAAAGCTTTTCTAAGCTATATTCATCTATACCCATTCCAAAGTCTTCAATTTCTATCACTAATTTGGAATTTTCAATTTTATTTCTGATGATGATATCTGTCCCTTTTTCAGAATATTTGAGGGAGTTGTCAATAATATAATTTAGCGACTGTTTTAAGAGGTTCCTATCTTGGATAATCACTGGATCATCTAATAATCCATCGACAAATAGATTGTGACTATTCTTAATTTTGGTTTGGAATTCGAGTAATATAGTGTCAATATATTCATTGTAATTGAACTTCTCTTTATTTGCTCTAATGTTTGAATCGTCACCAATCTTAATTGCATCTTCGAGCAATTTTGTGAGCATTGCAACAGATTGCTGAATTCTTCCCGTGTATTCCACACAAGCATCAAACTGAGAAATTTTGATAAATTCTTTAATTAATTCCGCAGCAGAATAAATAACTGTAAGAGGTGTACGATATTCATGAGAAACCATCAGAATAAATTGAGATTTTAGCTTGTTTAATTCAGTTTGGCGATCTAAAGAAACTTGGAGGTCTTCTTTAGCTTTTACTAAATCTGCTTCCGTATTCATACGATTTACAATTTCTGCATATACTGTTTCGAGAGCTTCTGCTAATTCATTTGTCCTTTCTTGGACTCTTACCTCAAGGTTTTCATTTAATTCTTTGAGCTCTTCTTGATTTTTCTTTTCCTCTGTAATATCATTTAGAATTGTATAGGTGATTTGCCTATCATCTAAGTAAAGAATGGTTAAGAAGACTCTAATATACCGCAGTACAGGCCCAGACGGAGTATTAAATTGAACAGTTAACTCAGCTTCTTTTTCATTGTTTAATAAATATGAAAGTTCTTCTCGAGAATAATTTAGAACTTGCCCTAGTTCTGCTAATGAACGCCCAAAAGGTATTTCTAATTGTAGTAGCTCAAAGTATTCCATTAATGATGGATTTGCATCTTCTATTAATAATGGGTAAACCATTGGTACATCTTCGTATACAAA
>CAZGXC010000086.1:2290-10020 GCA_964529535.1 uncultured Hyphomicrobiales bacterium
AAATTATCAGGATCTACGAGCATCATCTTAGCATTGTTGTCATAGAACATTTTCCTATATCTGCCCTCAGAGCTTTCGAGCTCGGCATTTCGGATTTGTGCCTCTATTTCGAGCATTTGGGCTTCTTTTTCTAATTCAATATTAGCCGTACGAATATAAACATAGCGATAAATGAGAAAGATTATTATGCCCAATACAATCAAAACTAAGAAGATAAACCAGGATTGATAGTAAAATTGATAATCAATTCGAATATGTGGAGAGCTTACTTCTTCGCTCCAAATTCCTTGCAAGTTCTTAATTTTTAGAACTAATTGGTAATCATTTGGAGCAAGTTTGTAAAAGTCAATATAGTTTATCTTGCTATTATCTAATGCGATAAATGTATCTTGGATTGGTAGTAATTTATAATAAACCGTGTTTCTTTCTTCGTTGTAAAAGGAAATACTATTAAATCCGAAGCGTAAGTTGTTTTCATCATATTTTAAAGTAAGATCTTCTACCAACGGAATTTTACTAGAGTTAACGTATAGATTCTTGATTTGCAATATTGGCTTGACGTATTTATCCATATCGAAAACTCTATTATGTTTTGATAGTCCTTTGTTCGTGCCAACAATAATACTGCTATCTGCATAAATAAGAGCATTCCTGTGGATTTCTAAGCCACTAAGGCCATCTTTTGCAGTATATTGAACAATGCCCTGATCATAGCTAGTATTGATTTTTAGTAATCCTCGGTCAGTCCCTGCCCAAATTTTCCCATCCGAAGTGCGAATCATGTTTACAATTTTTGTACTTTCTAATTTAGATGGCAGGAAAAGTGGTTTAAAGAGCCCTGATTTAGTTAATATATATAAACCGTTATCTGTGCCCACCCAAGCTATTCCGCTCGTGCCTTCATAAACGAAGTAAGTCCTATTTCCTGATTTATTCTGGGCTAGGGCATTCTTGAATTGTTTTCCTGATTGATAAAATACTCCATTTTGTTGAGTAGTAATTAGAATTTTATTGGATTTGGATACTGATATTCCTTTTATTGTGATATCTGGGTTGCTAAATATCTCTATTGGATAGCCATTATTGAAATTATAAACAGAGTTATAATCTGCATAAAGAATATTTTGATTGCTATCAATTGCTACGGCTATGACACTGCTTACCCCTAAATGTTCGGGCAATGCATATTTTATCACCATTTTATCATTAATAATAACTAAGCCATTGCCCTTTGCTGCTGCAATAACCTGCCCCCGCTTGTTCTTTACTAATTGAAAAACACGAGTATTTTGGATGTTCCCAGGGAAATGAATTTTAGTGATTTTATTAAAGTTTTCAATAAGAGATATCCCAGAGTTATGCCCAGCAATATATTTCCCTTTAGACAATTGAACAAGGGAGGTAACTTCATCTTCCAATAGTCCATCAAGCTCGTAATAATTGCTGAATTTAAGGCTCGGCACTTTGCTAATTCCTAAGGAAGAAGCAAACCAATAAATATTCTCTCTATCAACAAAAACATGCTTACAAAGATCTTCTAATAAGCCATTCTTTTTCGTTAGCTTAACTATCTCTTTGGATTCTAGGCTGAGTACAAAAATAGAGGAATAATTATGGAGAATTAATGAATTGTTATAATCTGGAATGATATTTATTTTACGATCATGTTCTTGATTAGGAAAGATTGGTTTGTTATATACCTTTACGACCTTGCCATTCATAAGATATGCAAGATAATTGTCTGTCATAAACCACAGCTTGTTGGGGTCTATCTTGTCATATTCAAAGGAGCGAATAGAGGTGTTGAAAGTACCATTCTTGTGGTTGATATCGGTAGATATCTTGCCATTGTTAATGATAATAAAACCGTTATCCGTACCAATAGTAACTATTCCATTGTTAGTAGTAACCGAGAGGATTCGAGTAAAACTGCTATATATTGATAAGTCAAAATATTTCCACTCCTTGTTGAGATACGTCCAGACGCCTTTTTGATTATAAGAAACAACTATTGAAATATTTCCTTTAGTATTATCAAAGGATATAGTCAAATCATTTGAGTATTTATAGAAATCCGGCACTTTAAGCATAGGAATCGAACGTTCAGGGTTGTGAATGTTAATAAAATTGACACCTGAGCTATAATCGACTCCCCAAAATATATTCTGATTATCGAAGAAAATATAGGAGATTAAGTCTGAATTGGCTAAGATTTTGTTATTATTGTATTTACGCCATTTAATACCATCGAAGTTCGCTATTCCATCAAAAGTGGCAGCCCATATTAGACCATCCTTATCTTGAGTGATGGAGTAGACATTCGAGCTTGGAAGCCCTTCTTCTTGGGTGTACTGACGAACAACGAATTTGCCCGTAGCTGGGGCAATACAGGCGATTAGCAGAATAAATATTAAAAATGATCGTAAATTCTTTAGCATTTCCTTAGAACAATAAAAGTTATTATTATAATAATAATAGATACAAATAAGGTAAAAACTATTAAGATAGCTATTTATTTTATTAATGTAAGAAAATTAATTTATTAGAAGAGCCTCAAATAACAAGGTATCCCTAATAATAGATAATACCATCTTTCGCTCGCATACGAAAAAATATAAAATTAGTTTCAAAATTTTAAAAATTTTTATAAATAGATAAAAAACACACTAAATAAATTCATAATAATGTGTAATAATTGCATTTGAAAAGCTTTGTTTTTAAAAGACTTAATAAAATAATTAAAAAAACATTTGGAAATCCAAAAATTATTTATTAATATGCGTTCCGAAAAACATAACAATTTTAGAAGAAGAAGGCAATTTGAAATAATTTTTTACAAATTTTAACAGGAGTACTTATATGAAGCGATTCTCGTTATTAGCAATTTTTATCGCTTTGTTCGCTGCAAACGTATATGCAGCAGAAAGATCATCTGTATCGGGATTTATTACAGATGAAACTACTTCAGACAAACTGATGGGTGCAACGGTAGAATTACTCGCACCAAACGCAAGAGTAGCCCAAAGAGGTTACGGAGCACCAAGTAATAAGGAAGGCTTCTTCCTCATCCCGAGCGTAAAGCCCGGAAAATATGTATTGAGAGTAACTTACATTGGCTACAAAACATGGACCAAGGACGTTACAGTAGATGAGGGAAAAGAAGAAAAGGTAAGCATCAGACTTATCCCCGATCCAATCCTCGCAGATGCAGTCGTAGTTACTGGTATCGCATCGAGAAACACTAAATCCGTATCGGACGTAGCCGTTTCAAGAATTGATGCGTCAAATATTAACCAGAGAAATAACTACCAAGACTTTAGCCAAATGCTTACTGGTAAAGTAGCAGGTGTGCAAGTGCAGACCACTTCCGGTAACGTTGGTGGTGGTATCACATTTATGGTTCGCGGTGGCGGCGGTCTTAATGGTAATGGTCAGCCCCTCGTATTCGTAGATGGAACTCGTATCAGCATCGCGCAAATAGGAACAAACATCAACGGTCAGCAAGCTACTGCATTAATGGATATCAACCCCGATGATATAGCTAATGTAGAAATCCTAAAAGGACCTGTTGCCGCTGCAATGTATGGAACTTCCGGCTCCAATGGAGTAGTATTAATCACTACTAAACGTGGAAACAAAGGCTACGACTTCTTCGACGTCAACTATAAAGTTGATGCGGGTTGGAACGAGCAATCAGTTAAATATAGCAAAGATAAAATAGTATCGGCAGATGTAGCAAACTCTATCTTCCAAAAAGGTGGAGTGTTAGAACACAACATTTCGTTTACTGGTAAAAAAGGATTATTCAGCTATTATGGCGGATACTCTACTCGCGCAGAAGATGGTATTGTATTAAATAATACATTCAATCGCGAATCAGTCAAAGCTACTTTCGAAGCAAATCCAAACGAAGAGATAAGCCTTCGCGCTACTGGTAACTATGTATGGTCTGAAAACTTCCGCCCTATTAATGATAATAACATTATGGGTTGGATGGGCAATACAATTTTAGGTGCTGCCCCTTGGGGGTTCACAGACAGCAATGCTATCACTTTATTAAAAAATCAAATATTCAGCAAGAGATTTATCGGTTCTTTCGAAGGTCGCTACATGCCAAATTGGCTACCAGGTTTTTACCTAAAAGGCTTGATTGGCTATGATGGAAATGATTATACCAACTATGAATGGTATCCTCCAGGATATGATTATCCAGGCATACCAGGCATCGGTGCAAAAGAAGTATTTCAGAATGGCGTTCAACGCGTAAATATCGATTTATCAGC
The DNA here is from genome assembly GCA_964529535.1 of uncultured Hyphomicrobiales bacterium. Classification (GTDB taxonomy): domain Bacteria; phylum Bacteroidota; class Ignavibacteria; order Kapaibacteriales; family UBA2268; genus CALLXS01. Next base: position 6,574 of record CAZGXC010000086.1, read on the forward strand.
TGAATATCAATATAATATTACTGAGGAATTAAGCGCATCTACAATTGTTGGAACTCAACTTTTCAAAACAAAAGGAAGATCATTCGACATCATTATGCAAAAATTCGTCAGCCCAATGTTGCAGAACCTCGGTTCAGCACTTGATTACAATGCAGCAGATGACTCATATTCAGAATATAGAGAAGCCGGTGTGTTCTTGCAACAAGATTTACGCTTCAGCGATATGTGGTTCTTGACCCTCGCTCTTCGTAATGAATATGCAAGCGTTATTGGCGTAGAAGCTCCAAATATATTCTATCCAAGAGTTTCAGGATCTGTCCGTTTGGATAAATTCGGATTCTTACCAGAAGAAATCAACCTATTCAAATTTAGAGCTGGTTACGGTCAATCAGGTCAGTTACCAGGCGTCCTTGCTGCACAAGCATTGCGTTGGGGACAAAACCAAACATCTGCCGGAACTGGTGTCGTAGTAAGTAGCATTGGTAATCCACTTATCGTGCCAGAGAGAATCCAAGAAATTGAAACTGGTATTGATATAGAGTTCATTAATAAATATGGTATGGAATTAACTGGATACTATAACTTCGCTAATAAATCCATCATTAACTTCCCTAATGCACCATCGACAGGTCTAACAGCTACAAGCGTTCCTCAGAACGTCGGTAGAATCGATAGCTGGGGCGTTGAAATGATGCTTTATGCAGCTCCTATCCAAACAAGAGATTACTCTTTAGATCTGAACTTCATATTTAACTGGTCTGACAGCAAAATTAAAGATTTAGGTGGTTCTCAGCCAATCATCGGTGGATTTAATGAAATCGGACACTACGAAGGGTATACTCGCTCCGCATTCTTTGACCAAGTAGTTTTGGGTGCAAAATATGATGCTAATGGAAAATATATAGGATATAATTTATCTCCTGAAAAACGTTTCATCGGATATTCAATTCCAAAATATAATATGTCTTTCTCTACAAGTTTCCGTTTCTTAAAGAACTTCACGTTAAGCGTAATGCTTGAATCATCTCTCGGGCACATGGTCTCTAACCAAACTCGTTCCTTCCAAATACAATTCGGAAATGACGTGGAATATAACGAATTAAGGAAAAAATTATTCGGAGCAAAAGATTCTCCAGCATTATCTCCGAGCGATCCTGAATACAAAATAGCAGCAGAACGCTATGCTAAGCTTAATCCACAGGTTAAATCTAATTTCATAGAAGAAGCAAATTGGTTAAGATTAAGAGAAGTGAGCTTAAGAGTAAATCTAACAGATTATATCAATGATATATTCGGAGAGCAGACATTAGTGAAATCACTCAACTTCGTAGCAAGTGGAAGAAATTTAGCATTATGGTCAAATTACGGTGGCATTGATCCACAAGTTAACTTTAGTGGTGCAGCTCTGAACGTAACAAGAGGTATCGATTTCTTGACATTACAGAACCCACGTACATTTAATTTCGCATTCAGTATTGGTTTATAATTTAATATAGAAAGATATAATAATGAAGAATATAAAATTTAGAAATATTTTGCTGAGCTTGTTTGCAGCCGTGTTTATGTTTGGTTGCGATGGATTTGTTCAAAATATAGATGATCCAATAGATAATATTTCTGATATGTCTATTAATAATCCTTCTGATATTCACGCCTTGGCAATCGGTGTCTTGAATGAATGGGCGCTTACTTGGGATGAACATTCATTGTTTATGGATGGATTAGCCGATGCTATGGAGTTCACAAGAGATATTAATGGAGCTTCATATCCTAGTTATGAGTCTATTGATATGGCATTAATAGTTGGAAATAATCAATTAGATGATAGAAATAACTCCAATGCTGCTATTTTTAGAGAGCTCGGAAGAGTGCGTTTATATGCAGACACATTAGTTGAGAGAATTACTAATCGTATGACTTTCAAAACTGCAGATGATAGCGCAGCACGCGTAGAAGGTCTATACTATGGTTACTTCTTTGGTGCTGTTTCTAGATATATGTATGGATATAGCTGGGCACTTACTCCAACCAGAACAGGTGGCGTAATTAACAAGAGCGGATTAATCACAAGTGCAGAAATGTATGCAGAAGCAATTAAACGCCTTGACAAAGCTTTAGAATTTGCTACGCCAGACCAAGCAAAGCAAGTAAATTCATTAAAAGCAAGAATCTATATGATAGAAGGAAAATATGCAGAAGCTAAAGCTGCTGCTGAATTAGGCTTAGCAAAAGGCGATGATTCATTCGATGCTCAATACAATACAGTTGGTGCAAACCAATGGTATACATGGGCTGGACCAGGCAGAACTCAATTCTATGCTGCTGATAGATTTGGCGATTATGTCTACAAAGATCCAAAAGAAGCTGCAAGAATTCCTCTCTATACAATTAAAGGATCTGGAAAAGTTACATTCAAAGTAGATACTGTAATTGCAGGTATTTCTTATAAAAAAGACGTGGAAACAAATAGAGTATATGTGCAAGAAGCAAAATACGGTCAGTTCGGATCTCCAATTGCTTTCTTAACTTGGCAAGAAAATGCCTTGATGCTTGCAGAAATCGATTTCAGACAAACAAAAGACGTTGCGGCTGCTTTAAAATCAATTAATGATTTGCGCGCTGCATATAAATTAGACCCAATCACTGAGGAAGTTCTAAAATCAGATTATAATAATGACATCCTCGAGTTAATTTATGTCGAAAGAGATAAAACATTATGCTTTACTGGTCTAAGAATTATGGATCAAAGAAGATTTGGTAAATGGCACTTAGACCCAGCTAATACTTGGCAATATTTGCCAATCTCTCAAGCAGAGAAATTAGCTAATCCAAACTTAAAGTAAAATCTGTAATAAACTAAGCATTGCCAAAGCAATACTTATGAAAAATATTACATTTTAATGGAGTACTTTAATCATTCAAAAGGCTACCCAAGAAAAATTGGGTAGCCTTTTGCCATTTATAAGTAATTCAATATTCTTGATTTCCTCCCACAGCTAAAGCAGTGGGTTGAAAAAAGAATATCAACCCCGTCCTTCAGGGCGGGGGAAATAATCGAGGGTGGGGTTAGTAATATTTCAAAAAATAATTAATTTCACGAAAAAAACGCTTCTGATTTTGTAAAGAAGAATTTCATCGTTATTTTTGTAAGATTTTTTGTTGACTATTATCCATTGAAAAGATAATACTTAGATATAGAGGTAGAAATATAATCCGTCGGCAAAAGATAAAGCAGATAATAAGAAAATTAATATATGAAACCAGAAATTAAATTGGATTCCTTCTCTCAGGGAATATTGGACAGAATTTTAAGACGAGAAATTTGCGTAGGCATAGTAGGATTGGGATATGTAGGATTGCCACTTGCGAGCGAATTTGCGACGCAAGGCGTGCAAACTATCGGATTTGAAGTATCGCAAAGCAAGGTAGATCAGCTGAATGCTGGCG
>CAZGXC010000087.1:0-2933 GCA_964529535.1 uncultured Hyphomicrobiales bacterium
AACCCCCGACACATGGATTTTCAGTCCATTGCTCTACCAACTGAGCTACCTGACCCTATTTTCGATATTTGCTTGTCAAAAAACAGACTACAAAGTTACGAAAAAAGATTTAATTATGCAAATATAGATTTGTTTTTTTTAAGATTTTGGGAAAGAAGCTACGAAAGTAGTGCCTTCTCCTTCCTCTGAAGTAAATGATATTTTGCCTTTTAGGTATTTTTCTAAAAGTAATTTCATTGAATACGTGCCGATACCCCTGTCCGATCCCTTTGTGGAGAATGACCTTTGGAACATCTGGAGCTGTATTTCCCGTGGCATGACAGTTTCATTATGCACAGTGAAATCAATAGAGTTCGGAGTTTCAGAGCAAGATAGCGTAATGCTTTGCCCATCTCTCGATGCTTCAAGTGCGTTTTTAGTCATGTTGCCAAGTATTCTTCTGGCAAGCGTCTCATCGCTTGTAAAATCAACGTCTATAGCTGCAGGGTCGATGATTAGGCTTTTGTTCTCGGCAATCATGTTGTTTTTATAAGCATCTATGACGGTGTTTATTAATCGCATTGAATTAACTGGTGCTAATTTCACGGCTAACTCACTGCTTTCAGCTGCTAATAATTGCTTTTGTCCTAATATTTCATCAATTAGCGAGTTCGATAATTCAGAGATAATGTATTTAAATTCTGGGTATTCATCTGGTGATTCTAATAAAATGTTCGAAATTCCTCTTAACCCATCAGCAATATTTATAATATCATGGAAGAAAATCTTCTCGAGTATTGCTCTTCTCTTTTCCGCACTATTGTCTTGAATAGAGAAGAATAAGAAACGATCATTTTTCACAACAAAAGGTGTAACGGAGACCATCAAATCCATCGCTTCTGTCCCGTCTCCAATTTGCATTCTACTTTCATTGACAGTGGTTTTTCCTGCAAAGCCTTTGAAAATAGTTCCCTTGGTGCCACAAAATTCACAAGCTGCAGCAGTTCCACAACCCGTAGCTAATTCATAAGAATGTATGCAGTCAAATAGCTCGCCCGGGCATTTGCCAATAATAGATTCAGAATTGTCTATTTTTAAGAAATCTGCCACATTCTCATTGGCAAAAATAATTTGTCTCTTTGCATTTAATATCATAAATGGATTAGGCACAGCATTAATTAGAGTTTGCAATTCTATTGAGCCTTTTAATATTTCAGCTTGTTCGTGTATCTTTTCTAATTTAGCATTGTTGAGACATAATTGAACATGCTTATTATTTTCAATATTGGGCATATTGGTTATTAATAATGTATAGTTACTTCGTTAATTGTTTTTTAGGAATGATGCCGTAAAAGTGGTTCCTTCCCCTTCTTCAGAAGTAAAAGAAATTTTGCCTTTTAGGTATTTTTCCATAAGTAGTTTCATTGAATACGTTCCGATACCTCTTCCTGATCCTTTTGTGGAGAATGATCTTTGGAACATTTGTAGCTTTACTTCCCGTGGCATAACGGTTTCATTATGTACTAATATTTCAATATAATCGGGAGTATCTTTGCAATTAATAGTTACAGTTTGCCCATTATCAGATGCTTCGAGAGCGTTTTTAGTCATGTTTCCAACTACTCTTTTTGCCAATGGTTCATCGGTGAGGAAATTAACAATATTAACTTCTGAATGAAGGGTAATTTGTTTGTTTTCTGCAACTGAATGATTCTTGTAAGTATCAATTACTGAATTAATGAGATGGATTGAATTGACTTCTGATAAATTAACTGCGAGGTCGTCATTTTCTGCTGCAAGCAACTGCCTTTGAGCGTTAATTTCGTCGATAAGTGTCGTGGACAATTCAAAAATAATATCCTTAAATTCATCGAAATCTTCCGGAGATTCTTTTAGTAATTGAGTAATTCCTTTTAGACCGCCGGCAGTATTAATAATATCGTGGAGGAATGTCCTCTCCAATACAGCGCGACGCTTTTCACTACTAGTATCTTCTATGGAGAAAATAACATAATCTTCGTCGTTTATTCTGTAAGGCGATGCATAAACTTTTAGATCAAGTGCTTCAGTGCCATCTCCTATTAATATTCTGCATTCATTTGCGCAAGTGATACCTTTTAGCCCATCAACGATGGCATTTACAGCTCCGCACATTTCGCAGGCTTCGGAGGTCCCGCATCCACCTTTGTTTTCATGAGAATGGATACAATTAAATATCTCACCCGGACGCATACCGATTGGAACCTGGTCAGAAGGGATTTTTAGGAAGTTTGCCAGTCTCTCGTTACCGAATACAATTTGTCGAGATGAGTTTAATATCATAAAGATAATAGGAATAGAGTTAATAAGCGCCAAAAAGTCAGGCGATTTAAGCAGAGTATCTACTTGATTTTTAACTTTATTGATGTCATCTCGTTCTGCTGGTGCAAAATATGTAAAATTACTATTTGTAACTTGATTATCTGCGTTTTGTTGAGTATCCATATTTATTTTTACCTATATTATTGATCTGATAAGTTGATTGTGATACTAGACAATGATGTTTCTGTGTTATTATGATTACTGGATAAGGATAATGCAAGCGAGTTGCAAAAACTATGTTCTAAACCCATTAAAACAAAAATTCCACTACAAAAATATAAAATACTGTTCAGATTATCGGCATTAATTTTAAAACTTTTACTATTTATTTCTATCTTTATTGTTTCTGAACCTGATACAATATTTAAAATTAAATTAGATGAAGCAGTAAGTTCCTCTAATAATTCTAATTTAATAAATAATTTGTTCTGATTGTTACCGAAATAAATATTTTTCACTAAATCGCCAGATTTGTGCATTGAGGACATCTCGGCAGTGGCAGAATATTTACCTGCGAACTGCCATTCATCCGAATGAATCATATCATCGCCATATTGAAGATTCAGCTGACGAGTTGGCTGTATGAGAGCTTT
>CAZGXC010000087.1:2943-9910 GCA_964529535.1 uncultured Hyphomicrobiales bacterium
GTTGGTTAATAGGCGTTAGCAAGACATCAGGAATTGCCTCTCCGAGAAGAGAGTAGATCTGCTTTAAATTATAGCGGAAGAGTTCATCGAAATCAAATTTATTTTCAGCCCAATGTGTATCGCCATACCACCAGAACCAATCTGAGCCTTCGGCAATATAGATGAGATTCATGATTTCAGCTAATTTCTCTTTGGTAAAGGTTTCTTTTTTCTTTTCTACTAATTCACGGGCTTGCGATAATACGCTCCAAGCTATTCTGTGGTCTTGGTGTCCCGCCCAAATATTGAAGTTGCCATTTATCCAAGATCCTGCTTGCAAATTTGTAAGAGTTGGGGCGTAGTCGTTTTGTGTGGAATTGCCAAAATCACCAGTATTAATAACATCTTTAAATAGAACTGTTTCGATTTCTTGGCTGTCCTGTAGCTTAGAAAATAATGCGCGCAGAAATGGGACGCCATTTTCTCGATAAAATTCCCAGCAGTTCTCTCCATCGAGAATTATCGGCACGACCGCCGTTTCAAGGCTATCTTCCGAAAGTTCGCTAATCAAGTAGTTCTTAATATTCAATAATCGATTGATGAAATCATTGGCTGCATCTTCGGCATTCCAATTGGAATATTCGAATCCAATGGCATCGGATAGAGAGTGATCGCGGAAAAACAGGGTCATATTCCCAGAATTACTTTGGTAAGTTATCGGGAAGAATTTATTGTATGGTTTATAGTTTTCTTTAAATGAATTGGAGAGGACCATTTCGTCGCTTGCTGCCCATAATATTCCATTTTTGATAAGGATATTGAGTGCTTCATTAGAGAGGGAGCCCTCGCTGGGCCACATTCCTACGGTCTCTGAATTAAAGATGTTCCGATAATATTCCAAAGCAAAGCGAACTTGCTCATTGGCATCTTCTGGGTAAGCAAATCGAACAGCAGGTAATTCAGCGTTTGGCATTGATTCTTTTACTGAATCTGTATCGCAGAGGAGTGGCAAAATTGGATGATTAAAGGGGGAGACGCTAATTTCTAAGTTCCCCATTGCTTCGAGCATTTGCAGACGCGATTTAATTAAGCTAAGCACTTCAATATGGTAATGAAGTAGCATATCGCGCTCCTGCACGGTAAATCCGCTTGATTTAATGAATAATCTCTCAATCATTGGATTTTTTCGAGAGAAATACCCAATCCAAGTTAAATTATACCAAACTTGAATATCGATGATTTCCTGCTCCGAAAAGCCATCAAAATCAGTGTTTTTACTCTTATCAAATAGAGCAGAATACGCAGGATAAGGGCGAATCATCTGTTCTTCATTACAAAGAAAAAACATACGAATAAACTCGCGTTTATCACTCTCGCTGAAATCATTGTATTGCTTACGACTAAGAATTTGAATACTATCTTGAGTAGTATTATTGATGTAATCATTAATTTGCACCCACATTGATGGGACGATATTAATGGTCTGGCGAATATTCGGAAACTCCCCAAATAATTCGGGCAAATCTTTATAATCCTTTACTCCGTGCAGCCGCACCCAAGGAAGAATAAACTCGCTATCCTTTTTATAATAGGGCTGATGGAAGTGCCATAGTATTGCAATTTTTAATTTTTTCATACGAGAGAAATATACTTATTCAAAATAGAATTAACGATTGAAAGCGAAAATCATTTCAGAGTTATATTAATATTAATAAAAACAAATATTAATATGGGATATGATGTTATTATTAACAAAATATCCCATAGAGAACAAAGCTATTAATTTAACAAAAACTATTTATTGATAATAACTATTTATTGAATTTGTTGACTAAATCTTGAAGAGTCGCTTTTGTATCGCTGGCTTTGGGTTTTGGTTTGGATTTTGCAGCTGGAGCATTGAATTTCATTGATAGATTGATGCGCTTCAAGCCCTCATTTACATCTAATACTTTAACTTTCACGATTTGCCCCACCTTTACCACTTCTGTAGGATTAGAAATAAAGCGATTTGCCATCTCCGACACGTGGATCAAGCCATCTTGATGAACACCAATATCAGCGAAAGCGCCGAAATTCGTAATGTTAGTAATTACACCTTCGAGTTCCATTCCTATTTTTAAATCCTTTATTTCTTTGATACTGGTATCAAATTGCGCATATTTAAATTCAGCGCGAGGATCTCTGCCGGGTTTGGCAAGTTCATTCATGATATCTCGCAAGGTCGGCAATCCAATTTTCTCATCAACGAATTGATTTAAATTAACATTCTTTATCTTCTCCGATTCTGAATTTAAGTTTTTCAAATTCAAATCAACTTCTTTTGCTATTTTCTCGACTATATAATAGCTCTCGGGATGGACAGCTGTATTATCGAGAGGATTATCCCCATCAACTATACGAAGGAATCCAGCAGCTTGCTCAAATTTCTTATCTCCGAAGCGTGGCACTTTCATCAGTTCTTTTCTGTTTTTGAATGCCCCATTACTATTCCGATATTCTACGATAGTTTTCGCTACTTGTTCATTGATTCCGGATACATACATTAGCAATTCTTTGGAGGCTGTGTTGAGATTAACGCCTACGTAATTCACGCAACTTGAAACGGTTTCTTCGAGTTTCTTCTTCAATAATTTTTGGTCGACATCATGTTGATATTGCCCAACTCCAATGGATTTTGGATCAATTTTTACTAATTCAGCTAATGGATCTTGCAACCTGCGAGCGATTGAAATAGCTCCGCGAATTGTCAAATCTAAATCAGGAAATTCCTCATTTGCTACCTTGCTAGCGGAATAGATTGAGGCACCACTCTCATTAACTGTGATTTTGATTGGTTTGCGCTCCATTTTATCGAGGACTTCGCCTATAAATTCATCTGTTTCTCTGCCGGCAGTTCCATTGCCAATAGCAATTAACTCAATATTATATTCATTAATTAGGGAAGTAACAATACGCATAGCTTGAGTCTTTTCCCCAAGGGATTGGAATGGGTGAATATTCTCATACTTGATGAATTTCCCTGTTTCGTCTATTACAGATAACTTACATCCTGTGCGGAATCCGGGATCCACCCCAAGAGTTGGCTTCATTCCTGCAGGCGAGGATAACAGCAATTGTCTTAAATTCTCTTCAAAGACATTGATTGATTCAACGTCGGCATCTTCTTTCCTCAGCAGACGTAATTCGCTCATGATTGATATTTTCATTAATCGATTGAAAGCATCTTTTATCACGGGACGCAGAAACTCAATCATATTAGCATGAGAAGAAACTATTTGCTTGCTATTTAGATACTCATGCACTAGTTCATCATCGAATGTGATTGCCAGATTGATAACATCTTCAGCTTCTCCGCGACGAAGCGCAAGCATATTATGCGACTTTATCTCCCGAATTGGCGTTTCATAATTTCTGTATGTCTCATACTTCGTAGAGCCTTCAGGAAACTCTGCTTTGATTTCTGCCTTGAAGTTTCCGGTGCGGAATATAAAATCACGAATCCATGCGCGGTAATCAGCATTCTCTGAAACTTCTTCTGCAATAATATCCCCAGCCCCTTTTAAAGCATCAGCAGTAGTCGTTACATTTTTGTTTTCGTCAATATACTTCTGTGCTTCTGCTTGCAAATCAATAATGGAGTTCGCAATATTAGCTTCTTTAATGGATATTGCTAATGGCTCTAATCCATTTTCCTTGGCGATAGTGGCACGCGTTCTTCTCTTTGGTTTATATGGTAAATAGAGATCCTCTAATTCTGTTTTATTTAAAGTATCTTCTATTTTCTTTTTTAATTCATCAGTAAGTTTTCCCTGCTCTTCGATTGATTTTAATATCGTCGCTTTTCTATCGTTTAGCTCTTCTATATAATCATATCTATCGAAGATATCTCGGATAATATTTTCATCTAATTCCCCAGTCTTTTCCTTGCGATAGCGAGCAATGAAAGGGATTGTCGCCCCTTCGCTCTTTAATAATAACAAATTGGCTACTTGCCATTCTTTTAGTTTAAATTCTTGTTCAATTATCTTGTTGATTTCGTTCATTGGATTGCTATTAGTTAAAAAAATAAGAATGCAAAAATACGCCAAATCACCGAAAAAAACAGCATTAATTACAACAAACAAAATCAATGTTGAAAAAAAATAGACAAAAAATTACTTTATTAGAGAAAAATTTCGTAATTTAGCGGTCTTAAAAGTATTAATTAGAAAATGAAAGCTCAAAATGCTGACAGATTTTGGAATAATTTTAATATTCATAATAATTTCAATCCTCTTTACGGTTGCTGGATTAGCTACAGCAGCTCTTCTGCGACCAAACAAACCAAACAAGATCAAAAACTCCACCTATGAGTGTGGGGAAGAGCCAATTGGCGGACCTTGGGTTCAGTTTAACCCACGCTTCTACCTAATTGCTCTGGTCTTTTTGATTTTTGATGTGGAATTGGTTTTATTATTTCCATGGGCAGTTGTATACAAAGATTTAGGCTGGTTCGCATTTATCGCGATGCTGGTCTTTTTTGTGGTATTGACTGTTGGTTTAGCCTATGACTGGGCAAAAGGTTATCTCGAATGGGACAAGCCAAGACCTCAAATCGCGAGACTCGAAGATTTGGTCTTACCAAAGAAGTCGTATTCGCTACCCAACAATAGCTCCGTGAAAAATAATGCTAATTCAGCAAACATTAATGATAACTTAAATAGTAATAAAAAGGAAGATAAATAAAGTATGGGCTTATTAAACGCTTTAGACAATCCTATTAATGCTGGGGGATTCGCACTTGGGAAAGTGGAAGACCTGTTAAATTGGGGCAGAGCAAAATCAAATTGGTTCTTGCAGTTTGGTCTTGCGTGCTGCGCAATCGAATTTATGGCAGTTAATGCCTCGCACTTTGACTTGATGAGATTTGGAAATATTCCAAGAAATACCCCTCGTCAGTCAGACTACATTGTCATTTCTGGGACTGTTACCCTTAAAATGGCAGAACGTATCAAAGTTCTATTTGAGCAAATTCCCGAACCTCGCTATGCGATTGCGATGGGGTCTTGTGCAAATTCCGGCGGACCATATTGGGAGCACGGATATAACGTAGTCAAAGGTATCGATAGGATTATTCCTATTGACGTATTTATCCCAGGATGCCCGCCACGCCCAGAAGCCTTTTTGGAAGGCATAATAAAGCTCCAGGAAAAAATCAGCATGGAAGAAATCTTCAAAAAAAGAGATAGAATTGCCAAAGAAGATCAATTGGCAGAGCAACTCCTAAAGGCTGAACAGCAGAAATTCATTGAAGAAGTAAATAATAAATCATAATCGAAAGCAGCTATGACTAACCAAGAAATTTACGATTTACTCAAAAGACAGTTTAATGATGATATTATTGAAATCATCACTCCTGAAAATGGCGAAGGGCATATCACTGTTAATCATACTAACATACTTGATATTATGCAGTTCTGCCGAGATTACGATTCATTGGATTTCGATTACTTAGTGATGCTAAGCGGAATGGACGCAGGAGCGGAACATTTATGCGTGGTTTATCACTTATATTCAGTGAATTTGAAACATAATATAGTTATTAAGACTTTTATCCCAAGAGCTAATCCTACTCTTCATACTGTAGAACGCATTTGGCGCGCTGCGGATTGGCACGAGAGAGAGGCTTATGATATGTTTGGAATAGTCTTCGAGGGACATCATAACTTAATCAGAATACTTTGCCCATACGATTGGGAAGGGTATCCACTTAGAAAAGATTACGTTACGCCTCAGGAATATCACGGTATGAAAATACCTTATTAATATTTATATAATGATAGCAAAAAACAATTAATTACTAAGAAAATATTTTTTTTAAAAGCTAAGAATAGATTTTTAAATTAGAACGGAATTTTACCTTGGATAATCTAAAAAAATTCGAAATAGAATACAGTCAAGTCCAATCCGACAGAATGAGAATAAATGCTGGACCTCAGCACCCCTCAACTCACGGCGTTTTGAGATTAGAAGTAGAAGTAGATGGCGAAATAGTAACAGATGTGATTCCGCATTTGGGATATTTGCACCGTTGCTTCGAAAAGACTACCGAAAACGTAACTTTTGCTCAAGTAGTGCCTTATGTAGATAGGTTAGATTACGTTTCGTCTATGAACAATGAATTCCCATACGTTTTAGCAGTTGAGAAATTAGCTGGTATAGAAGTATCGGAAAAAGTTCAGATATTGCGAGTAATGTGCGCTGAGATAAACAGAATAGCTAATCACTTCTTAGCAATTAGTACTTTTGGTCTGGACAGTGGAGCTTTTACTCCATTATTATACTTATTCCGCGAGAGAGAATTCGCTCTTGGAATATTGGAAAAACTATCCGGAGCGCGCCTGCTTTATAATTATTTTACTCCAGGTGGCGTTCGCCATGAGATATATCCAGAGTTCCGAAAAGATGTAAAAGACTTTATAGATCGCACACGCAAATCTATGAAAACAGATGCAGAAGATCTATTAGTATTCAATAAGATATTTATTGAAAGAACGGTAAATGTCGGTACTTTGAGAAAAGATGTAGCTATTAATTATGCCTTAAGCGGTCCTCTTGCCAGAGGTTCTGGAATGAATTACGATGTTCGTAAAGCTATGCCATACTCTGGTTACGAAAAATTTGATTTTGAAGTCCCAGAAATCGTAGCAGGCAAGGAAGTCCTTGGCGTGCAAGGCGATTGTTGGAATAGAAATTGGATCAGAGTAAAAGAAGTAGAGCAAAGCTGCAGAATATTAGAACAAGCCCTCGATATGCTACCAGACGAAGGAAGCGTTACCGACGGAGTTCCAAAGAGATTAAAAGTTCCTAAAGGTGAAACTTACGTAGCTTGCGAAAGTCCAAAAGGCGAATTAGGCTTCTATATAGTAAGTAATGGAACAGATAAACCAGAGAGAGTTCGCCCAAGAGCAACTAGCTTTGTAAATTTAGCAGTTCTGCCAGAAAT
>CAZGXC010000088.1:0-7283 GCA_964529535.1 uncultured Hyphomicrobiales bacterium
CGACAACCAAAAAAGAGAGTTGATGTTGTCTTCGTTTTCCGAAATTTCAAAAGACGACCAACGTGATAAAGCCACAAAATTATACCCCGAAGTAGCAAAAATTTTAGATAAAGATAGCACTTGCAATAAACAGGTTTTTGCATTTATATACGAATATATTTTCAGACAAATTGATGCCATTGCCGGACATATCGACATTATAGGAGAAATGTATTCTGAATTTTTGAAATATGCTTTGGGAGATGGAAAAGAAATAGGCATAGTGCTGACACCACCATACATAACCAAGCTGATGGCTGAAATTCTGGATGTAAAAATGGACTCTAAAGTGATGGACTTAGCCACCGGAAGTGCAGGTTTTTTAATCACAGCTATGGAGTTGATGATACAAGATGCTAATAAAACCTACGGCAAAGAGACCGAAAAAGCGATAAAAAAGATTGAAGAAATAAAGAAAAATCAACTTTTAGGGGTTGAACTAAATGCAGAGATGTTTACCTTGGCCGCTACCAATATGATACTTAGGGGAGATGGCTCAAGCAACATAAAGAAAGGAAATACCTTTGACACCCCCGAAGAACTTTATACAAACTTCAAAGCCGACAGAATACTATTAAATCCCCCTTTTAGTTTTGAAGAAAACGGAATGCCTTTTATCGCCTTTGGATTAGAGAAAATGCAAAAAGGTGGGCTTGGCGCAATCATTATTCAAGATAGTGCGGGCAACGGAAAAGCGGTGAGTAGCAATCAAAAAATACTCCGAAACAACACACTGGTGGCAAGTATCAAAATGCCAACAGATTTGTTTCTACCTATGGCTGGCGTACAAACAAGCATCTATGTTTTTGAAGCAGGAAAACCGCACGATTTTGAAAAAACAGTAAAGTTCATTGATTTCAGAAACGATGGCTACAAGCGAACCAAAAGAGGCTTGCAAGAAACAGATAACCCAACACAAAGATACCAAGACATTATTAAAATATACAAAGCCGGTAGGAATGCCAAAATAAATACAGCACTATGGAATATAAAAGAGATATATGTAGAAGACTTTATCACTGATAGTGGTAGCGACTGGAATTTTGACGCACACCTAGTTATTGACACCAAGCCCACCCTTGCCGACTTCAAAAAAACCGTATGCGACTATTTAGCGTGGGAAGTAAGCAATATCCTCAAACAACAAAACGACACAGAGGACAGCTTGGGAAAATAGATGCCTCACTCAATGAAAAACTGCAAAGCGTTGAGTGGGGCGAATTTAAATTGGGGGATTTGTTTGAAAGTTCAAATGGAAATTTTGATATACAAAAAGAACACATCAATAATAAAGGAGATATTGTTATTACAGCTGGTCTGACAAATAATGGGATTTTAGGAAAAACAGATATTGAAGCAAAATTATTTGATGCACGGACAATAACTGTTGATATGTTTGGCTGTGCTTTCTATCGTCAATTCAAATATAAAATGGTAACACATGCCAGAGTATTTTCACTAAAACCTAAATTTGAAATTTCAGATAATCAAGGGTTATTTATTTCAAATTCATGCCATTTTTTTAAAGCTAGATTTGGTTATGAAAATATGTGTTCTTGGGCAAAAGTAAAAGAGGAAAAAATCCATCTCCCCGTCCGTAACGGTGAAATTGATTTTGTTTTTATGGAAAATTTTATAGCGGAGATGGAAGCAGAACGTCTAGCGGAGATGGAAGCATATCTTTTAGCCACTGGGTTAAAAAACACCGACCTTACGATCGAAGAAATGCAAGCATTAGAGGAGTTTAAATGTTTAGAGTTTGAAGAATATAACGTTGTCGATTTGTTTGAAGTAAAAAACTCGAGAAATATTTTATCGAAGAGTATTGTTGAAAACAGTGGAAATACACCCTATTTGTGTGCAAGCGCCGAAAACAATGCCGTAAGTTCTTACATTTCTTATGATGAGGAGTATTTAGACAAAGGCAATTGTGTTTTTATTGGAGGTAAAACATTTGTTGTAAGTTATCAAAAAGATGATTTTTATTCAAACGATAGCCATAATTTAATTTTATATTTAAAACAAAAGGATAGAAATAGATACAATCAGCTGTATTTAGCAACTTGTATTAAAAAGAGTTTAGGACATAAATATTCTTGGGGAGATAGCATTAGCAATAAGAAAATTCAAAAAGATAAGATTTCACTCCCTGTAAACAGCAAATTTCCCAACTTCAACCACATGGAAACTTTTATCCGTGCCATTCAGAAATTGGTGATAAAAGATGTGGTAGCGTATGCCGATAGCAAAATAGCAGCAACAAGACAAGTCATCACTTGAGGTACGTTAATAGTCCCCCCCCTCCTCATCTAACTTAATCCGTATTTCTTTACTAATTTTTCATATTTTTTTAGTAAATTGCTGTCTTTTATTTTAACACATTAAATTACACTATATGGATTCAACAAAAACTTTAGATCCAAAGGCATCAATGAAGCAGCCACCAGGCTTGTATTTGATTTCCTTTACTTCAATATGGGAGAGATTCTCATATTATGGAATGCGCGCGTTCCTTATTCTTTACATGGCAAACCAAGTTATAGCTAATAACCCCAAGGCTCACCTCGGCGGTTTAGGCTTCAGCGAAGGTTTCGCCGGACAAGTCTATGGTATTTTCACAGCTATGTGCTATATGCTTCCTTTATTTGGCGGTATTTTAGCTGACAAATACATCGGCAAGCGCCGCTCTGTCTTGATTGGCGGTATTTTTATTATGTTTGGTCATCTCACTTTAGCAGCGGATGCTGGACAAATTCCTTTCTTCCTCGGTCTAACCCTCGTAGCAATTGGTAATGGCTTCTTCAAGCCGACTGCTGCTACAATGATTGGTGATTTATATGAGCCCGGAGACCAACGGCGCGATAGTGCTTTCACTATCTATTATATGCTGTTTAATGGTGGTGCTTTCCTTGCACCAATCGTTTGCGGTTTCTTCGGCGAGACTTACGGTTATAAATACGGTTTCTTGACGGCAGCCTTTGGTATGCTACTCGGTCTTATTGTATATTTAGTTGGCGCACCGAAATATCTTGGTGATATAGGCAAGAAACCTATCCGCAATAAAGATAAAAATGTAGTTGTTGAAAAGAAACCACTTTCTAAAACGGAATTGGATAGAATTTCAGTAATTTTGGTATTACTATTCTTCGTTACTTTCTTCTGGGCTGGTTTCGAGCAAGCAGGCTCTACGCTAACTCTTTATACTGATAAATTTATCGACAAAACAGTCTTCGGCTGGGAAATTCCTACTTCCTGGTTGCAGGCAGTAAATCCAATATTCATTGTATTATTGGGACCAATTTTCTCAGCTTTATGGATTAAATTAGCTAAACGCGGCAAGAATCCATCAACTCCCGTTAAGATGGGTCTCGGTATGATTGCTTTGGCGGTTGGTTTCGTCTTTATGATTGGCGCAGTAATGGAACGCGGCGGCGATATCGCTGATACAAGCGTAAAAGCAAGCATTCTCTGGTTAATCGGAACATATTTCTTGCATACAATCGGAGAGTTGATGCTTTCCCCAATCGGTTTATCTATGGTTACCAAATTAGCCCCCGTTAGATTAGCTTCTATGTTTATGGGTGTTTGGTATCTATCTTCAACGATAGCTAACTTCATTAGCGGTATAGCAGTTGGCTTTGTTCAGCAATACGGAGCGATGACAATATTCTCTGGCATTGCTATTTTCGTCGGTATCTGCGGTCTCATTGTATTAGCCCTCAGCAGATGGCTTTTATACAGAATGCACGGCGCAGACTAATAAATAATTTATTATTTTTAGAAATAGCCCCAGAATTAAATTTCCGGGGCTATTTTTTTATTTAAAATATTTTGCTCTCTTAATTGTCTGTTCATCTTTCATCATATAATCAATAATTGACCATGCATTCAACTGTATCTAGCATAATTTTTGCCACAACTCTTATATTAAGTATTCTATCTTTTTCCAGACCAGCTTTAAAGGCTAAGTTGTTATTCCGTCCATACTTAGTAGCTCAAGGCAAAAGTATATATTCATTAATTAGCAGTGGGTTTATTCACGCTGATTGGATGCACCTTTTATTCAATATGATGACCTTCTACTTCTTTTGCTTCGATTTAGAGGGCACTATCGGTTCAGCATCTTTTGCTCTTATCTACTTTTTTTCTATGATAGTTGCGCATCTTCCGAGCCTTTTTAGCCATCGCAATAATCCCTATTATAGTTCGCTTGGTGCTTCTGGGGCAATTTCAGGAGCTTTATTTGCGAGCATAATCCTTCATCCTGCTGGCAAAATGCTTATTTTCCCTATTCCATTTCCTCTGCCTGCGCCAATCTTTGGTTTCTTATATTTGGGCTATTGCTGGTATGCCGCCAGAAATAGTAATGATAATATTAATCACGGTGCACACTTCTGGGGAGCAATTACAGGTCTGATATTAATAGCTATCCTTCTGCCTAATTCTTTCTCAGCTTTTTTCAGCTATGTTTTTAATTAGGCATATTAAGGTGTCATCTACTAATACTTAGATATTAATTATCCTCACTTTTTATCGACTTCAATAGCTCTTCTGGTTTAATAGATACAATTCCAGGTGATTCGCATACGATACCAGATGCGAAATTCGCAAGCGCAGCAGCTTCCACCATATTCGCTCCAGCCGCTACCGATGCAGAAAGTGTTGCTATGGCTGTATCCCCAGCTCCCGACACATCGGATACATTCCGAGCAATAGTAGGCACTTGGGTGATATTTCCATTCTTTTCTATTAGCATCATTCCATCTGCTCCGAGTGTCAGCAGTATATTTTCAGCATTCAATTCGCTAAGCAATCTTTTGCCTGCATTACGAACATCTTCGATAGAATTGATTTCCATACCGAGTGCTTTTGAAGCCTCTTTCTTATTTGGTTTGAATAAGGCTACGCCTTGATAAGCGAAGAAATTATCAAATTTTGGATCGACATATACTGGAATATTATTTTCCTTTGCGAATGCTATCACCTCTTGAATCAACTCAAGAGTTACAACGCCTTTGTTATAATCTTCTAAAATTATTCCATCTAAGTTGTCAATATTTTTGATGTTTTCAATGATATAATCATAGCCCTTTTTATCGACAGGATTTCTCTTTTCTCTGTCTATTCTTGCGATGTGTTGATTGTTGCCCATCACCCTTGTTTTCACGGTAGTAGGTCTTTCATCATCGACGTAAATTGCGATAATATCTATATCCATTTTCTTTGTTAAATCAGAGAATATTCTCCCTGAATTATCATTCCCTATCATTCCGCACAGATATGCTTTGACACCCAATGATTTTAGATTCGCAGCTACGTTTGCAGCTCCGCCGAGGTGAGCAGTTTCTTTCTCAATATCAATTACTGGAACTGGTGCTTCAGGAGAAATTCTCGATACACTTCCCCAATAATAAATATCGAGCATCACATCCCCAACTACGGCGATTTTCTTCCCGCGCATATTATTAATAATATCTTCAGCTTTACTTTTATTTATTATTTTATGTAATTCTTTCATATCCGTTACTAATTAGTTATATAAAAAATTTGAATAGAACTGTTGCTCTTCATTTATCTGCAAGCGATAAGAGAACAGGGCGCTTTCCACATCGGCGAAATCGCATTGCAAATCGCTGATTGCTTTCAGAGTAACTAAGCCTGCCTTTTCTGGTCTCTTCGCTTTTTGAATTAATTCGCTTGGCATAATTGGCTGGACTAATTCTGGATTAAATCCGAAACATTTCGCTGTTTTCACTGCCAATTCATATCTGTTTAGGAATGTTGTGCCAGCGGCATTATATATTCCGTATCTTGTTTTTATCAGCACTTGAAGAACAGCTTGAGCAATGTCATCGGTTATAGTAGGAGTGGCGTATTGCCCTTCGATGACATTGAAGGTTTTATCTGCGTTGAACTTATCCAATAGCCAAGAAATGAAATTGGGTTTATTATATGATGATATTCCGAACACAGAGCTGGTGCGAATTATGGTAAACTTCTCCAATCCCACAAGGCAAGAATTTTCAGCTGCGTGCTTACATTTTCCATAATAATTAATTGGGTTTGGTGTTGCCTCCTCCACGTATGGACCTTTCTTTCCATCGAATAAGTAATCCGTGGAAATAGTTATCAAATGGCAATCTATTACTCTGCTTATGCTTGCCAAATTCTCTACCAAAGTTGTGTTTAAATCCCAGCATAATTTTCTATCTGTTTCGCACAAATCAATATCGGTAAGAGCGGCGCAATTAAGTATCACGTCGGGCTTAATCTCGTAAATCAATTTTTTCAGCTGTGCCAAATCGAAGTAATTAACATTATACGATTTAATTCTGTAGCTATAATTTTTAAACTTTGCATCAGTGCTTACCAAGAACAGATTCCAATCTGTTTCTGCATATAATATGCGAGTAATTGCCTCTGCTGTTTTAGATGTTGCGCCTGTAATTAATATGTTCATATAATAATGTCCTTTAATTGTTCCACGTGGAACACTTACTTTAAATAAACCGCAATAATGGACAAATCAGTTGCTGAAACGCCAGGTATTCGCGATAATTGTCCGAATGAAGTGGGCTTTATCTTCTTTAATTTATTCTTTGCTTCAGTGGAAAGAGACTTCACCTTATCGTAATCAAAGTTTTCAGGGATTCTTTTCTTCTCGTTCTCAGCAAAGTATTTCACTTCATTTAATTGCCGTTTGATATATCCTTCATATTTAGTATTGATTTCTACTTGCTCTATTATATCATCGGAATAGATATCATTTGATTCGGATAATACTAGCAAATCTTTTAAATGCGTTTTGCCTCTTTTTAGTGCAGAATATATATCCATAGCACCTTCTGTTTTGCTCTCACCTATATCATTAAAATATGTATTTAATATTTGATATGGTATTTTAGTGTTATGAATATATGAATCAAGGGCAGAAATCGAGCTTTGATTTGTATGGATTAGATCAATAGTATTATCATCAATTAATCCAGCGCGGAAGGCAGCGTCTGATAATCTATATTCAGCATTATCTTGTCTCAACAGTAATCTATATTCTGCGAGTGAAGTAAATAAACGATAAGGTTCATCGCTTGATTTATTAACCAAATCATCTATCATTACCCCTATATAAGCATCACTTCTTTTGAGGATAAACTCTTCCTTATTCTTAATTTTTAACGCAGCATTTGCTCCTGCTATTAATCCTTGCCCAGCAGCTTCTTCATATCCGGAACTACCATTAAGCT
>CAZGXC010000088.1:7293-9535 GCA_964529535.1 uncultured Hyphomicrobiales bacterium
TCAATTAGCTTAGTTTCTAATGTATATTTTAATTGAAATGATGGGAAATAATCATACTCAATCGCATAGCCTGCTCTGAGCAATTTCATATTCTCTAATCCGGGGATAGTGCGAAGACCCTTAATTTGTATATCCAGAGGTAAGCTAGTTGAATATCCATTTACATAGACAGAATTAGATGTAAGGCTTTCGGGTTCTAATACTATTTTATGGGAATGTCTTTCAGCAAAGCGAGCTATCTTATCTTCTATTGATGGACAATATCTTGGTCCTACTCCCTCAATCACACCTTTGAACATTGGTGAATCATCAAAACCTTGTTTCAATATTTCATGCGTCTCTAATGATGTTTCGGTAAGGTAGCAATTAATTAAATTGCTAATACTTTCTGAGCGTCGAGAGAATGGCTTAAATGTATGATCACCTGGCTCGGGAGTTACTTTTGTATAGTCGATTGAATCGGCATCAATTCTTGGTGGAGTTCCTGTTTTTAATCTGCCGTATTCAAAGCCGTGTTCTGTAAGTTTATTAGTAATCAATTCGCTTGGGGATTCACCATATCTTCCGCCGAATGAAACATCATTCCCTGTAAACATTTTCCCGTTAAGGAAAGTGCCGGGACAAAACACCACAGCTTTTGAATATATCTTTGTGCCCTCATCTGTCTGCACACCTATGACTTTATGATTTTCAATAAGTATTTCAGTAATAGTTCCTGTTGCCAAGCTAATATTTGAGTTATCTAAATATGCTTTTACATATTTTGGATAAGTATGAATATCTATCTGACAACGTGGCGACCACACAGCAGGACCCTTGGAAGTATTAAGCATTTTGAAATGTATCCCAGCTTGATCTGCCAAATATCCAATTGCTCCGCCGAGTGCATCTATTTCCTTTACGAGATGTCCCTTCGCAGTTCCACCTATCGATGGATTGCACGATGGAATACCCATATTATTCAGATCCATTGTAATTAGCAATGTGGAGCAGTTTAATCTGGAGGCTGCGAGAGATGCTTCGATCCCTGCGTGTCCCGCACCTATTACTATAATATCGTATTGTTTTTCTATCATTGATTTATGAATGTTCCACGTGGAACATTATTATTTTCCTATACAGAATTTAGAAAATATTGAATTTAAAACTTCTTCGCTAAAATTTTCGCCTGTTATTTGACCAAATAAATTAGCAGCATTTCTAATGTTAATAGTGGCTAATTCAGATGAGTTATTATTTAGAGATTGCTTTGCCAGTAATAATTCTTCGATTACATTATTTAGCAATGCTCTATGCCTATCATTAATTAATATATTTTGCGAATCATTAATAGATAATTTGTATTCATCTATTATTAATTTACTTAAGTCTTCTATTCCTACGGTGTTTTTGGCAGATATAAATATATAATTATCTTTATCCGCTTCAATAACGTTATTAATAACGGTAGTATCTATTTTGTTTTGAATAATTTTAATAGGAATATTATTGAATTTACTATTCAATTCATTATATAAAGTGGAGCTATGATCTTTTCCTAAGGAAATATCATTGATTAATAGAATCAAATCAGCTTGCTCGATAACGCTTTCGGCGAGTTTGATGCCATCAAGTTCTATGATATCATCTGTATCTCTCAATCCAGCGGTATCAATCAACTTGATTGGAATTTGATTGATATAAATATAATCCTCAATATAATCGCGAGTAGTGCCAGGGATATTACTAACTATTGCTCTATCTTTATTTAAAAGCGTATTGAAGAGAGTAGATTTCCCAGAATTTGGATAGCCAACGATTGCGATATGGAATCCTGTTCGCAAAATATTATCGGCTTTGAATTGACCAATAAGATTCTGGCAGAAATTAATAGTTGAATCTATTTCCGTCAGCGCGTAGGAATAATCGGAAAAAGAAATATTATCATCAAGAAAATCTAAATCAATTTCTAACAATGAACTAATTTTTATGAGCTTATCCCGTAAATTTGAAATTGATTGGGAGAAGCCGCCAAACATCTGTCGAGCAGCGGTTTGAGCACTCGGAACAGAGATGGAATGTATTATATCCGCTACTCCTTCGGCTTGTATCAAATCAAGCTTTCCATTTAGAAATGCTATTTTCGTAAATTCTCCGGGTTCCGCTGGGGTGATTCCATTTTTATACAAGAGATCCAAAATCAGATTAGGCGTAATTTTTCCTCCGTGGCAAGAGATTTCAATTGTATCTTCCCCAGTATATG
>CAZGXC010000089.1:0-9476 GCA_964529535.1 uncultured Hyphomicrobiales bacterium
TCTTGCGGGTAATCTTTCTGCAGTTTCTCTCTTAAATCTCGGAGCATAGAAAATTCTCGAATGGAGATATTCACGTCATCGGCAAATGTGCCTATCGTCATCAAGCCCTTTACCTTAATATTCGGCAATGCGAAGGCTTCCGCAGCCAGTTCGAAAACGCCCTCGGGCTGCACACCGCTTTTGGATTCCTCGCCAGAAGTATTTACTTGCAGGAGAATGTCGATTGTTCTGTTGTTTTTCTCTGCCTGTCGGTCTATTTCCTTTGCTAATTTTGCTGAACCAACAGAATGGATCATTGCTACAAATGGAGCTATATATTTCACTTTATTTGTTTGCAAATGCCCGATGAAGTGCCAATTTGGCTGTTGGTGATTACCGCGCACAATGGCTTCTTGTTTATCCCTTAATTCTTGGACGTAATTCTCGCCAAAATGGCTAATTCCGCCCTGCATCGCAGCAATGATTGCCTCAATCGGGTGCGTCTTAGATACAGATAAGATTAGAATATCATCTGCATTTCTATCGCAAGCTACAGCCGCAGATTCTGCCCCGCGGGCAATAGCATTATAATTATCTATTATGTGGGAGTATTCGCTCATTTTTTTTCAAAATAATAATATTAATAGGGAATAATAACAAGCACGTTGTTAAGCAACTGTCTTAAACTTAAAAAAGCCCCCAATGGGAGCTTCATTTGTATTTCCAATAAAAAAGGTTTATCAGTGCGGAAGAGGGGACTTGAACCCCTACGCCCATAGAGCACCACCCCCTCAAGATGGCGTGTCTGCCAATTTCACCACTTCCGCAATGTTTCAATTAACAATTGAGACTACAAAATTACGGTTTTTTCTTGAAACTACAAAATATAATTTATTTTTTCTTATAATGCAATTTCCGACAGTATTAATTTATAACTCATAATCCCAATAATTCTTTTTGTTTTTCCGGACTTAGTTCAATATAATTCAAAGCACTTGCTCTAATAATTTATAAATTATCCCAATATTTCCGTATATTTGTGTTTTTTAATCATCAGGGCATTTATATGCGAAACAAACTAATATTATCAATAAACAAAGCAATTATTGCTATTCTTGCTTTGATCTTAGTGCCACTTTCTGGCGAAGCTTCTATCCCTAAATTCCTTTTGAATAAGGATGTTAAGGAAGCTGATTATAATAACTCTAAAACAAGTGAGTATCAAAATCAATTGCTTGGACCAAAGACAATTAAGCCAACTCTAAAGCGCAATTATGATGTCCAAAGCTATTCGTTGGACTTCGATTGGTATGATTTGCTCCTCTCTGGCAATCGCGATTGGCGGGGCAATACCACAATTAAATTAAAAGTGGAAACCGATACCATGACTCAAATAGAGATGGATGCGGCTTCAATAATTATAGAAAAAGTGAAAATGGATAGCAAGGATTTGAATTTTTTCCAAGATACTAACGAAGCATTACTCTACATCTATCCTGATAAAACTCTTAAAACAGGGGATATCGTGGAAGTCAACATAGCATATAGAGATACTTCAAATCTTGGGAAAAACGTGCTTTCGGGTCAAATAGGTATTAATTATTACCCACAAAATCCTCAAAAAAGTGTTTTTGAGAATATTGCATATACTATGGCAGAGCCTCGCGATGCGCGCCATTGGATGCCCTGCAATGATATTTCATTTGACAGAGCTACTTTGGCGGTTAGGGTGCGCGTCCCTGCTGGATATACAGCAGTTGCTAACGGCAACTTCGTCGATTCATTAAAGCAACAAGATACGGCAGTCGTATTCCGTTGGAAGCATGATTTCGAGATGCCAACATACTTATATTCCATAGTAGCAAGTAAGTTTTATCATTATTCTGATACTGTTAAATTAGCCAGTGGCAGAGCATTAGAATTGCCATATTATTTCTGGAAGGAATTTCTTCCTGCCGGCAGCACCAAGATGCCTATCCTCGATTGGACAGGTAAAATGGTTTCTTATTTCAGCAAACACTTTTTTGAATATCCATACGAGAAATACGGTATTGTATTCGTGCCGAACTTCGGCGGCGGAATGGAGCATTCTTCGCTGATTACTGTGGATAATGGTTGGCGACACAGGGAGTATAGTGGCTTTGCTCACGAATTAGCTCACCAATGGCTTGGCGATTATATCACTTGCGCTGATTGGCAAGACCTTTGGATAAACGAAGGTGGGGCTACTTGGAGTGCAGCTCTTTGGATGGGCGAGCAATTCGGCGAAGATTCATACAAAATCGAAATATTACGGATGATGAGCGCATCACGCGTGGGAAATTATTTCCCGCCAGTCTATGATTTGCCCGATGATCTACTCTTTAATTATTCGCTAACCTACGCAAAAGCTGGAATGTTCTATCAAATGATGTCGCAAATGCTTGGCAGAGAGCAATATCTCAAGACGCTTCAAACGATAATGAAGACCTATCCGCTTACATCTATTACGACAGAGCAATTTAGAGAAGTGGTAAAAAAAGAAAATCCATCATACCCGCTTTCTTGGGATAAATTCTTTGAGCAATGGCTGTTGATGAGGGGTTACCCGAAATATGAAGTAAATATTGAATATAAATCGCTAAATACTTCATCAAATTCTACTATCACCACAATCTATATTAAGCAAACGCAAGATGGCGAAGATGTGCCGGAAATCTTTGAAATGCCAGTGCCGTTAATATTCACAAAGAATATATCAGATTCAGAAAAAGAAGCACATAATCGAAGATATTACATGAATAAACGCGTGCAAACATTCGTTGATACATTGGATTTTATGCCAGTAAGAGTGACAATAGATGATCTTAGCATTATTCATTCAAGCAAATTGATAGAAGAAAATCTAAACGATGGTATGAAATCAAACGTAGAGAATAGATATGCTCTGCAAAGCTCAATTTCTCCAAATGTTTCATCAGCTGGCAACTCTATTCAACTAAGAATATCATCGATGATTGAAAGCTCTTTGCAGGTAGAATTATTCGATGGAATGGGTAGATTAGTAACAAATTTCCCAATTGGCGACAATCTGGGGATCTATAATTTGCAAATTCCTCAGACTATTTCTGCTGGAATTTACTACCTCAAATTAAAATATAATGGAATTAGCGATTTCCATAAATTGATAATAAAGTAAGATTTAATTTCTCTTCACCCATCAGAAAATCAATACAAATAGTATTGCTTCAGTTATACAAGATCATACGACCCATTGCAAATAAGTGATGGGTCGTTTGCTTTATTGTTTTTGCTTTAATATTTTTGCTTCATTATTAGAATTGATTTTATTTTTTTTCAATGTGGCATCCAACTAAATACAGTTTTTATCGTCATTATCCCTTTAAGATTCTTATTAATTTAAGTTTTTTCTAAATTTTTTCTAATAACGATGAAAATTTTCTTTCTCATAATATTAATCATTTTTATAGTCTTGGGGCTTGTTGTATATAAGGTTTATGCGACACTCAGGAGAATGTTTATCCCAAGGCAAGACAATAATGCCCAGTTTTACGGAAATCAATATCCCAATGAAGAGGAAAGGGCTTCCGAGTCGCAAAATGTGCTATATTCAGATAGCGAGATTGTGGTGCTGAAGGGCGACGCAGACGATGATGAAGAAGAAAACACATCGGATGAAAAATATACGATTAATGACTAATGATTCAAGATATTGATTCATGAAAAGTATTCACAATAACAACAACTAATGAACGAAAATAATAAACTCATTGCTGCAATAGACGTAGGCACCAACTCATTTCACTTAATTATCGCTTCCGTAAATAGTCGCGGTATGCTAATGGTGCATCAAAGGGAGAAAGAGAACGTAAGGCTTGGCTCATCTACCGTGAAGGATATGAAATACTTAGCACCCGATGCTATTGAAAGAGGCGCAGAGACTATGCGAAACTTTATCAAGTTAGCGCGAAGCGCAAAAGCAGAAATTTATGCAGCCGCCACAAGTGCCGTCCGCGAAGCAGATAATAGATATGAATTTATAGATAGAGTAAAAGAAGAAACAGGCGTTGATGTTTCTGTGATTTCAGGTATTGAAGAAGGACGATTGATTTATATCGGGGCAATACATGCCCTCCCAATATTCAAAAAGCAAGCGTTAGTTATAGATATAGGCGGCGGAAGCACGGAAACCATTGTCGGCAATGAAGGCGTTACCAAATACGTATATAGCGCAAAGATTGGCTCTATTCGTATCACGAAGAATTTCTTCCCTGACTTTATCTCTACCCCTGCTAAAGTGAAGCGTTGCCGAGAATTTATCAAAGGGACTTGGACCCCAGCATTAGAGAGAGTAAAGGAGACTGGGTTCGATACTGTGATAGGTTGCTCCGGCACGATTACTAATATAGTAAACATAGTATATGGATTAAAGGGCGGGAAAATTCCAGAAATATCAAATGGATTAGTCGCCACGAAGCAGGAATTATTAAAAGCTATTAGCAAGATCCTATCTACAAAGACCGTGGAAGATAGGATGAAGATCCCGGGAATGGATCCCCGAAGGGCTGATATTATCCTCGGCGGGGCATTAATCCTTGAGCGTGCGATTTTAGATTTAGATATAAAGCAAATTATCCTATCCAGTTATGCGCTTCGCGAGGGCTTAGTCTTTGATATAGATGAGAAGCGCAAGCTCAATACCAGCTCTCATAACTTGGCTCATCTGCGATATGAAACAGTTGTAAATTTAGGGAATCGCTATCAAGTAAACTTTCCGCATTGCACTAATGTGCGAGAATTGGCGCTTTCGCTTTTCGATGATTTGCAAAAGCTCCATAAATTAAACAATGACGACCGAGAAATGATAGAAGCTGCTTCAATCCTTCATGATATTGGATATTATATCTCCCATGATAAGCATCATCTGCATTCATATTACTTAATTAGCCAAAGCGTGATGCCCGGCTTCAACAATGATGAAGCAGAAATGATTGCGCTTATCTCTCGATACCATCGAAAGAGTATGCCAAAAGAAAAACATCCCGAATTTGCTATTTTAGATGAAGAAAAGAAGCATAAAGTATGCGTAATGGCTGGAATACTCCGAATTGCCGAAGGAATAGACCGTCGCCAAATGCAAATCATCCGAGAAGCGCGGGCGGAAGTCCAGAATGGAGAAATATTAATCACTTTGGTGCCAGATCCCGCAAAAATATATCCAGATATTGAGCTGTGGGGAGCAAGCAGAAGAACAGATCTACTCGAAGCAGCACTCGGGAAGACTATCAGCTTCAAATTAGAAGGCGAGTAGCGATTTGCGAGAAGCTTGAAATCGAAACAACTAAGGGGCATTTCAACAACTCCGAGGATTGTTCGTCTTCTAATCATTCGTTTATATTGATAATAATGAACTAACTAAATCAAATCAAAACATGACTGTATTTGCTTGTAATAACTTAACTAAAAAATTTGATCGCGATTTCCTATTTGAAAATATTTCTTTCGGGCTTGAGTCCGGCGAGAGATTGGGAATTATTGGGAAAAATGGAATAGGGAAGACTACGCTTTTGAAGATTATTGGAAGTAAAGAAGAAGCAGATTCAGGCGATGTAGTTTATAATAAAAATATTAGATTTGAGTATCTGGAGCAACAGACAAACTTCACGTCTAAGGACTCTGTGATTGATTTAGTGATGCAGGGCAAACCGGAAATATATAATCTATTAGAAGAGCATAATTTATTGATTCACGATTTAGAGCTGCATTCAAATCAATCAAAATCCCAGAGATTGTCGGAAGTAAATCATCGTTTAGATGAATTACAAGGCTGGAATCTCGAAATCGAAGCGAAAAAAATCCTCTCTAAGCTCGGTGCCGAAGACTTCCATAAGTGCGTAAATGAGCTTTCGGGTGGTCAAAAAAAACGCGTAGCCTTAGCAAGAGTCTTGCTGTCCGATCCTGAATTGTTAATTTTAGATGAGCCGACGAACCACCTTGACGCAGATTCCGTCCAATGGCTTCAAGATAGGTTGATGAGCACAAGTAATTCTCTCGTCTTTATCACTCACGATAGGTATTTCTTAGATGCTGTTTCTACTCGTATTATTGAAATCGATCAGAAGCGAATTTATACTTTTTCCGGTAATTATCAAGATTATTTAGAAAAAAAAGAAAGTATTATCGAAGTCCATAATTCAGCTGCTGAACACAACAAAAGCAAGCTGAGAATGGAACTTGCGTGGCTACAAAAAGGTGCAAAAGCTCGTCGCACCAAAGCAAAAAGCCGCATCGATTGGATTGCGAAAATGGAGGAGACGACTAAGAAGATTAAAGAAAAGAAAATCAAAATAGAGCTTGGCACTTCATTTATGGGGCAGCGGGTAATCGACGCAAATTATATCACAAAAAGCATTGCCGGGCAACTACTTTTCAAGGATTTTACTTATATCGCCAAGCCGAAAGATAGGATTGGGATTATTGGAGCGAATGGTTGCGGAAAATCAACTTTATTAAATATCCTTGCGGGCAATATGCCAGTAGATGCTGGTTCGCTAAAACTCGGAGATTCCATCAAAATTGGCTATTATAGACAAGAGATAACAGACTTAAAAGAAAATCAATCAGTGATAGCATCGCTTCGAGAAATTGCCGATTACATTGATTGCGGCGTCGGCAGGGATAGGTATATTACTCCGCGTGAATTATTGCTAAAATTTAATTTCCCATTAGAGCAACATTCTTCGCTTGTCGAGACGCTTTCAGGTGGCGAAAGACGGCGCTTAGCTTTAATTAGAATGCTGATTGCAAATCCAAATGTAATCTTCTTAGATGAGCCGACCAACGACCTTGATATTCCTACACTTACGGCACTCGAAGAATATCTTGATGATTTCTATGGAGTCTTGCTAATTGTGTCGCATGATAGAGCATTTCTCGATAGAACTGTCGATTTCATTTGGGCTTTCGAGGACAATGGGAAGGTAAAGGAATATCCGGGAAACTATTCGTATTATCTTCAGAAAAAGGAAGAACAACAGAGCCAAAAGCGCAAGGATATTGCTGATAAACCAAAGCCAGCTGAATTACTGAGAGACAATTCTAATAAGACACCTAAAAAACTCTCATATATGGATCAAAGGGAGTTTGATGCCTTGGAAATTGAAATCCCTGAATTAGAAAACAAGAAAAGTGAATTAGAAAAGAAGATTAGCAATATTCCCCATAGCGATTACAAAGAGATTGAAGCAATCAGCTTAGAAATCAATGAGTTGGTAAACTCTATTGATGAAAAAACTATGCGATGGATGGAGCTTTCTGAAAAAATTGGATAATTGATTAAAACAGTATTAGAGTAGAAAGATTTACTTATGCAATCTATTCAGCTTTCTTCATATTGGATCGCCAAGGCTTCCAAACAGTAATGACATACAGGAAAATCAGGAATACAAGCTGAATAATTCCACCTGTCGTGTGTTTATAAAGAGCATCGAAATATTCAGGATATTGAGAAATATCGCCAGTCATATTTTCAGCAATACGCACAACATCTTCCAATAACCATAAGCCTAATACGAAAGTCCCGTATAAAGTTTGTA
Organism: uncultured Hyphomicrobiales bacterium; assembly: GCA_964529535.1. Classification (GTDB taxonomy): domain Bacteria; phylum Bacteroidota; class Ignavibacteria; order Kapaibacteriales; family UBA2268; genus CALLXS01. Next base: position 7,575 of record CAZGXC010000089.1, read on the forward strand.
GTATCACGATTATCCATTTTACAATTAGCCAATTATGTTTGAAAAATCCCCATTTAGTCCAAATACTATAAATTAAGCCAGTAATGAAGCTACCAACTCCTCCTACAATTATCATCCAATAATCAAGGAAATCAATTACTTGCGTATAAATCAAGACTTCACTTGTGTTTTTCGGGTAAATAAAAAATGGGAAAAAGCATATTGCCATACATCCACCCAGCCACATTACAGAGAAAATAATATGGAATATTCTCAATACCTTAGTCTGCTTAGTTGATAGTTTTTTCATGAACTACATTCCTTCATATTAATAGGTGAATTAATTAACTTCAAGAGTGATTATTCGCAATTAAACTCTTATTTATCATACAGTTTCAGATACTTTATAAGTTGGTAATTTCCTCAAATTCAGCTCTGTTTTTGCATTTTTCATAATAAAATGCAATCTGTTGTAAATATTTACTTCGCTCATTCCGCTATCGAAATCCAATGATAACAAATTAAGTTTAGGATAAATTTCTCGAATACGCTTTTCTATCCCCTTGGAAACAATATGATTTGCAATGCATCCAAAAGGCTGAAGGCTTATTACGTTATTGATTCCGGATTTCGCAAAATGGGCTATCTCGGCAGCAATTCGCCAACCCTCGCCAAATTGCGCATTTAGGTTAATCACATCTTTAGCTAAATGCGATTCTTCCCTTGAATATCCGATAGGGCGAAAGAATGGGAAATCCTTAATCTTATTCTCCATTTTAGCAATGATTTTATTGATGTGTTTTTCTGCTAAATCCATTAAGAAATTAGGTATTCTTGACTTCTCTACAAATTCTTCACTGCGAACATCCCGATTGGTGAATCCATCAGTAAAGAAATTCATTAGAGCAGGGATAACTGGCTCAACCCCATTGTTTACCAACCAGTTAATTACATTTTTATGACTAAAACTATTGTATTTAACAAAAATTTCGCCGACAATGCCCACAACTGGAATATCCTTTCCATTATTTATAGCTGTAAATTCTTTCGCTGCCTCTTTGATTAGGATATAAAAAGCCTGTGTATCCATATTGCGCAATGCTTGGCTACCCAGATCGAGATATTTATTGCGTATTTTATCGGCGGCACCTTTTTCGGTTTCCCGTGGCGCAGTCGAATAGTAAAGGCGCGAGAGGCAATCAGCATAAACTATTAATGGTATAACGTATTTATATAGCTTTGCCCAAGGAATGACAAAGCCGGGTTGCTCATTAAATACATTGCCGCCAATGCCAACGGAAATGACCGGGATATTTGTAAATCCAGCCGCGATTAAGCCTTTTTTGATTAACGATGTGTAATTTGTTGCTCGGCACTGACCACCGGTTTGCGTGATTCCAACGGCGACTTTATTTAAATCATATCCGCCTGATCTAAGTGCTTTTAATAAATCACCTATAACTAAGGTCGCCGGATAGCACACCTCATTATTTGAATATCTAAGCCCCATTTCAGCGGATTCTTGATTACTTGGGGGTAAGTTCTCTATCTTGTAACCTATTATCTCGAAAAGACTTGGGACAAAAGGAGAATAGAAATCCGCAAACCACGGCACTAATATTGTTCTATCAATATCATCTTTTGTGAAAAGTGGGGTGATTTGCGCTTTTGTATCTGTCAAAGTATTTACTTTATGATTAAATTTTAAGCTCTCGATTAATGAACGGATTCGTAAGCGAGTAGATGCAGTATTATTGATGTCGTCGATTTTTAAGATAGTTGGATTCTTCCCATATCGTGCTAAAATATCATTGACTTCATCTAAAATAAAGGAATCAGGACCACAGCCGAAAGAAGTAAGCTCTATATAATGCAAGTTGTTGGGCGATTTAGCTACGAACATCGCAGATTTTAATATTCTAT
>CAZGXC010000090.1:0-9422 GCA_964529535.1 uncultured Hyphomicrobiales bacterium
AAGTAGTTAAGGTAGTAGTGCTTGATTTCGATACAGAGAAGAAGAGAATTTCTCTCGGTATGAAACAATTAACTTCTCATCCTTGGGATACTATTGGCGATAAATATGAAACTGGCATCAAAGTAACTGGTAAAGTAGTTAGCTTGACTGATTACGGTGCATTCATCGAAATCGAAAAGGGTATCGAAGGCTTGATCCACATCTCTGAAATGAGCTGGACTCAGCACGTGAAACATCCTTCTCAAATCGTTTCTATGGGACAAATGATCGAAGCTATCATTTTGAACATTGATAAAGATACTAAAAAATTAGCTCTTGGTATGAAGCAATTAGAACCAGATCCATGGGAAGATCTAATGGCTAAATATCCAGAGGAATCAAAACACAAAGGTATTGTGCGCAATCTAACTAACTTCGGCGTATTCGTTGAATTAGAGCCGGGCGTTGATGGATTAGTACATATCTCTGACCTATCTTGGACTAAGAAAATCCGCCACCCAGGGGAATTCGTCCGCAAAGGTGAATCTCTTGAAGTAATGGTATTAAGCATTGACCCAAGCCAGCGCAGAATCGCTCTCGGGCACAAGCAAATTAATGATAATCCTTGGGATTCATTCGAAAATAGATACGCTGTAGGTTCTGAAACTGAAGCTAAAATCGAAAGAATTATCGAAAAAGGCGTTATCGTAGAATTACCTGACGGCGTTGATGGATTCGTGCCTGTTTCTCAATTATCTTTCGCACCTGTGAAAAACATTAGCGAATTCTTTAAATTGGGAGACCTCTTACCATTAAAAGTTGTAGAATTTGATAAAGAAGCTAAGAAAATCGTTCTATCCGTAGTAGAAAACTTACGCGGAAAAGAAAAAGAGCAAATCGATGCTTATAACGCTACTCATCCAGTGCCAAATTCTGACAAAGCTGCTATGGATCCAAACCTCGAAATCCCAGTAGAAGAAGATACTAACTATGACTTAACTGAATATACTATCTCGCCATACGAAAAAGCAAAGATGGTAAAAGAAGCATCTATTCTACAAGAGGAATTGGCTACATATTACAATATGTCCAAAGATGAAGAAGAAGGCGAAGCTACAGAGCCAACAAGCGATGAAAACAAAGCTGAGTAATCTCTCTGAGCCTTTTGATTCTCACACATTTTTATAGAGTTGCGACTCTTTAAAATGAGAAAAAAATATCAAGCTGACCAAGAATTTGGTCAGCTTGTTTTTTTATATACAATCAGTATCTTTATTTATTAAATATTTACTCGCAAATTATTTATCCACATCAAAAAATCTATTTCCGATTGCTTCGATTATACTATTTTAAACATTAAGCTACAATTATTATGGAAGAACAGAATATACGACCTGAACAAAATATTACATCTGAACAAAATACTTTAGAAGAGATTAAATCATTCCCTAAAATTATGGGTATTTTGAATATTACTCCTGATTCTTTCTCCGACGGCGGAAGCTACACGAACATAGACGCTGCTATCAAGCACGCCCTGAAAATGATAGACGACGGAGTAGATATTATTGACATTGGAGGCGAAAGCACGCGCCCCGGCGCCAATAGACTCCCCGCAGAGGAAGAGATTGACAGGATTATCCCCGTAGTTGCGAAGATTCACGAAATTGAGCCAAATATTCCTATTTCCATTGATACGACTAAATCAAAGGTAGCGGAAGAAGCTCTAAGAGTTGGGGCAAGTATTATTAACGATGTTACCGGGCTGACCGATGATCCTGCTTTGGCTGAAGTTTGTGCAAAATATGATGCTGAATTAGTGGTAATGCACATTAAGGGGGAACCGCGGAATATGCAGGAAGCTCCTCAATATGATGATGTTGTAGCTGAAGTTTTTGAATTTTTACAGAAGCAAATTAAATTTGCCGAGAGCAAGGGCGTAAAGAAAATTTATTCGGATATTGGTATTGGCTTCGGGAAAACTGTTGATCACAATCTGGAATTGCTACGGAATATTGATGCTTTTGAGAAATTGGGCAAACCGATGCTGCTCGGGATTTCGCGCAAATCATTCATCGGCAGGATATTGAATATTGACAGACCAAGCGAAAGAGACACTGCTACTGCTCTGCTCCACTCCCTATTGCTCACTAAGAATATTGACATCATCAGGGTTCATAATGTGCGCCTTCATTCGCAGTTACGCGATTTATTTTATGAATTGTATTAATTCGAAGGAACTATAAGAATTTATGCAAGTCTTTTCATAAAATTTCGTAAATTTGTAGTCTGTATAAAATTATAATTAATTCGTAATTATGATTGATTCGTAATTATGATCAATTTATAAAACTATCAGATAAAATAACATTATTTAGAAAATTAATACGGAAATAAAAATATGACTTCAGTAGAAATTAGGCAATCATTTCTTGACTATTTTAAAAACAAAGAACACAGAATAGTCCCAAGTGCACCAGTAGTGCCTCACGGAGACCCTACCCTACTATTTACAAATGCAGGAATGAATCAATTCAAAGATGTATTCCTCGGTATTGGCACTCGCGATTACAAACGCGCTGCAGATACGCAAAAGTGCATCAGAGTAAGCGGAAAGCATAATGACCTCGAAGAAGTGGGCGTGGATACTTATCACCACACGATGTTCGAAATGCTTGGTAATTGGAGCTTCGGAGATTATTATAAAGCTGAAGCCATTGAATGGGCTTGGGAATTGCTTACAAAGGTATGGAACTTACCACCAGACAGGCTCTATGCGACTGTATATAAAACAGACGATGAAGCCTATGAATTATGGAAAGCATACCTCCCTGAATCGCATATTCAAAAATTTGCCGAAAAAGATAACTTCTGGGAAATGGGCGAAACTGGTCCTTGCGGTCCTTGCTCTGAAATTCATTATGACCGCACTCCTGATAAATCTGGCGCACCACTTGTAAATGCTGGAGTTCCGGAAGTAATTGAAATCTGGAATCTCGTTTTCATTCAATATAATCGCAAAGCAGATGGCTCTCTTGAGGATCTATCCGCAAAGCACGTTGATACGGGTATGGGCTTCGAGAGAATTGCCTCTGTTATTCAGGGGAAATCCTCTAATTATGACACTGATATCTTTATGCCTCTTATTAATCGAATTGCGGAGCTTTCTGGCAAGCAATACTCGACTAATTTAGATAATCCAGATGGAATCGCAATGAGAGTAATTGCTGACCACGTCCGCACGCTTTCTTTCGCGATTGCTGATGGCGCCCTCCCCGGAAACGAAGGCAGAAGCTACGTTCTTCGCAGAATCCTGCGACGCGCCTCTCGATATGCGCGCAATTTGGGATTCAAAGAAGCCGTTATTTATAAATTAGTAGAGATTCTTCGCGATACAATGGGAAGTGTATTCCCTGAATTGCCAGCTCAATATGAAATGATTGTAAAAGTAATCAGATCTGAAGAGGAAAGTTTCCTACAAACTCTTGAAAAAGGTTTGCAAATTTTCGATAAAATTGCCGAAAAATTGGAAAAAGAAAATCTGAAGATAGTCGGCGGTGATGATGCTTTCTTGCTATACGATACTTTTGGCTTCCCTCTGGATTTATCCGAGCTAATCGCCAGAGAAAGAGGCTTAAGCATTGACACCAATCGCTTCGACGAGCTAATGAAAGAACAAAAGGACAGATCGCGCAATGCTCGCAAAGTTAATTTGCAAGAGGTGGAAACTCCTGTTCTCGATGTAGAAACTCAATTTGTGGGCTATGATAAAAACAATATTGAAGCAAATATTCTTTACGTAGATAAAAACAATATTATTCTTTCCGAGACGCCGCTTTACACTGAAAGTGGTGGGCAAATCTCCGATATTGGCACATTAACCGTAAATGGCACAGAATACGATGTGCTAAATTCAAAGAAATCGGGCAATGCAATCATTCATATTTGCGACAGAGATATTAACGCAAAGGTCGGCGATAAAGTCCATATTGCTTTCGATGAGAAGAATCGTAAAGCGATTATGAGAAATCACACTGCCACCCACTTATTACACGAAGCATTAAGGCAAGTCCTTGGCACGCACTTGCAGCAAGCTGGGTCATCAGTTTCCGCAGAAGCCCTTCGCTTCGATTTTAATCATTTCGAGAAGGTATCAGCAGAAGATTTAGCTAAAATCGAGAAAATTGCAAATGACAAAGTCCTCGCTTGCATTGATGTGAAGATTGAAGAACTGTCATTAGAAGAAGCAAGGAATAATCCAAAAATAAAGATGTTCTTCGGCGATAAATACGGCGATATCGTCCGCTCAATCACTATTGATGAACAATTCTCAATCGAGCTATGTGGCGGCACGCACGTGCGCAACACTTCTGAAATTGGCTTAATTAAGATAACATCAGAATCATCAATAGCAGCAGGAGTTCGCAGAATCGAAGCTGTTACTGGTGCTGGCGTATTGGAGTTCATCGAGAATCAGCGCAATGAAATCGCAAATGTAAAATCCCACGTAGAGGAATTAATTTCCAAGATTCATAGCTTAGACAAGGAAATCGCAAAATTAAAGCAAGCGGATATTTCCAAGGGCTTTGAGGAATGGCTAAAAGATAGCGAGACAATCGGCGACGTGCGCTTAGTTAAGCGAATATTAGAAACCGACGACAAGGAAAGCATTATCTCCACTGCGGAAAACCTACGCGATTACCTCGCAAAGAACAGCATCGGAGTTTTAGCCAGCATTATTGATGGCAAAGCGCAAATTACTTGCGTCGTAACAGATGATATAAAGAATAAATATCCTGCTGGAAAATTAGTAGGCGATGCAGCTAAGCAGCTCGGCGGTGGCGGTGGTGGCAAACCTCATTTAGCTTCAGCCGGTGGCAAAGACATTGACAAACTCCCCGAAGTGATTAAGAATTTTGGCGAAATCGTCAAGAAGTTTGCGTAAGTGGTAATTACTAATTAGAAATAACTAATTAGAAATTAACGATATTATTTTACAAAAAAATACTACCATCCCACTGTTTTTCTTAAATTATAAGAAATATGATAAAAACCCAATCCATTGTTTTAATAGCTTTGGATTGGGTCTTTTTATTTGGATTGGTAATATATTAAACTAAATATTGAATTTAATATAATTATTTCCGGGGATTTGCTTCACGAATCCACCAATTTCAAGGTATAGCAATTCACTTAATATTTCAGCGATGCTTAGCGAGGTAGCTTCTGCTAAGCTATCCACGTTGCTTGGCTCGCTATCAATATGCTTAAGCAATAATTTTTGATTTTCGCTTAAATTCTTGAAAGCTGAGTTTGCCTCCGAAAATAGCTCCGTTTCACATTTAAAACCTAAATCATCTAATATTTCCTCTGGATTAATGGCAATTTTTGCTCCATTTTGCCAAATCAATCTATTTGTGCCTTTGCTTCGCTCGGAATTAATTCTCCCAGGCACCGCATAGACCTCCCTATTTTGTTCATTGGCGTTGCGTGCTGTATTTAGCGAGCCTCCCTTAAATCCACTTTCAATTATCAAAGATGCTTGCGATAATCCGCTGATGATCCTATTCCTTTGCAAAAAATATGGAGGAAGTGCCGTTACGCCCGGCGGATATGTGGATATTATTGCTCCACCGGATTGAACTATCTTATCGGCATTCATTTCAGATGTTTGTGGGGAAATCTTGTCTATTCCGCATGCTATTACGGCGAATGTCTTCCCCTTATTCTTTAAGGCGCAGAGGTGCGAAAAGGTATCAATTCCAATTGCTAATCCACTTACTATGCTGACCTCTGCCTTCACGAATGCTTCAGTAAATAGCTCTGCGCATAATTTTCCATATTCTGTGCAGCGTCGCGTGCCGACTATTGAAATTCTCTTTCCATTATCCTTTAAGTTGCCGCGATAATACAAGACAACAGGCGGATTGGCAATTTCCTTCAATAGTGATGGATACTCATCTTCAAAGATACTAACTACGCTGATATTATTCTTTTCGCACTGCTCTAAAATCTCTGATGATTCTCTTTTGAAATCCTGAGTATCATTATCGAAAAGCTTGTTTTCGTAAGATGGATAATATTTTGAGAGTGTTTTCTGCTGAAAGTCCTCGAAGCTCGGATATATATCAAAAATATCGCTATGATTTAAATAATTAGAATTTACGATTGATAGCTTAATTGCATCTTCTATATTCCATTTATATTTGGGATTGCGCATCGTGAGTTACTTGTTTCTTATTTGTAATTTCTTATTTGTAATAATTAGTATTGTTATTGGTCTATTTTTCGATTATTTCTTACTTTTCAACTATCAGAGTTACGGGTCCGTCGTTTATCAAAGAGACATCCATCATTGCGCCGAATTGTCCCGTCTGCACTTTTGTGGGATAATTTGCTTTTATATATTGGATAAACCTCTCGTAAATTTCCTCTGCTGCTTGTGGGCTGGCAGATTCAGTAAATGATGGACGAAAACCCTTGCGAGTTTCGCCATAAATTGTGAAATTTGAAACGATTAATAATTCGCCATTTGTATCAAGGAGGGACAAATTCAGCTTCTCATTTTCATCATTGAATATGCGGAGGTTCATTAGTTTATTAGCAAACCAAGTGATTGTCTCGTCGTTATCATTGGCAGAAAAAGCGATTAGCAAGAGTATGCCCGCACTTATTTCGCCTACGATTTCTCCGTCTATCTTAACTGATGCTTGCTTTACTCTCTGGACTACTGCTTTCATTGGGGATTATTTCCTTTGTTGGGTTGCCAATTATATGGACTGTTACAAAAATTGCTACTATTGATAGAAATGCTTTCACGAAATGATTATTAATAAAGAGGAAATTCGAAGCTAATATAGTAATCCAAAGCATCGCAACACTGATTTTTTTTGCGCGCATCGGGATGCCCGCGCCATTTGAATAATCATCTATATATTTTCCGAATAGCCTATTATTCCTGATGAAATACTCACATTTCTTCGAACTTCTGGCAAAGCACCATAAAGCCAAAAGCAAAAATGGAGTCGTCGGCAGAACGGGGACGAATATCCCAACAGTCCCGCAAACAGTGCTGATTACGCCAATTATTATTAATAGGATTCGTTTCAAGGCTTTTTCCCTTGCTCTTTATTATATTGTTTTTTATTATATTGCTCCACTATTTTCACCATTTCGCTCGCTTTGTTTGTTCCCATCGCGGTAACTCCGTATTTCAATGCCTTTTGAAAATGTTTTTCATTATCGATAGAGTATGCGCCGAGAATTACCCCAGCCTTTTGGGCGTTGGCAGTAATTTCTAAATTAAGACTGCTTAGGCTCGTGATATAGGCATCAATACCTATCATATTTACTAATTCTATTGGCGAAAGTGGCTGACGAGGAATGCGTATCCCTGCAGTTAATATGTCAGACGATTTCTTTTTAAATTCTTCAAGTAAGTCATAATAAAATGAAGCAAATATAAGCTGTGAGAGTTCGCCATGCTTGGCAATACTATCCAGGACGGTATCTATATATTCCTGATTAGAAAAGATATTATTTCTCTTAATTTCAATATTCAGATAGCATTTATTTTTAGCTAATTTTAGCAGGTCGGATAGCTCTGGGATGGCAATCTTTGCCTTGCTTTCTCTATCAAACATCTCTATTTTTTGGATTTCTGCAAAGCTCAGCTCATTAATTGCAATCTTCTTATTTGCATGATTAACAAAGGAATTATGGAATAATATCAAGCGTTTGTCTTTGGTAATATGGACATCTGTTTCAATCATATCCACACCAGCTGCGATGGCATCATCGAAAGCTTGGAGGGTATTTTCCACAGCTTTCGTTTGGTCGCCACGATGCGCCGCAATCAAAATTTTATCTTTTCTGTTTATATCTTTTAACTCTATCATTTCGGATTTATTACTCTATCATTCCTGTTTTTATTTTCTGTCAATCTTGATTATATTACTCTATCTATCTTGAATATTATTACTCTACCAAAATAGCGTCGCCATTTAGATTTACTAATTTAATACTATAAAATCTTTTTTCCAAAGATTTCTCAGAAATAAAGCTAACAAAATTATAATTATCCGTCCAAGCAGTGTATTTTTTCAGTTTTTCATTGTTATTTTCGGGGATAATGCGATGGATTTTATCTATATTTTCTTGATAAAAAAGATTTTTGCGCTCATCTGATAAGGAGATCAAGCGATTTGTGCGATCTTTCTTCGCCTTGTTATCCACCTTATCCTTAAATTGGGAGGCGCGGGCAATCGATCTATCTGAATACGAAAACACGTGCAGATACGAGAATTTTAAGCTCTTTATGAAATCGTATGTTTCATTAAATAGCTCTTCGCTTTCCCCGGGGAATCCAGTAATCACGTCTATTCCAATACCGCAATTATTGATTTTGCTATGAATATTGCTAAATAATTCCCCAAACTTCTTGGTGTCATATTTCCTATTCATCGCCTTTAGAATTGTATCGCTTCCGCTTTGCAAAGGGATATGGAAATGCGGGCAAATCACCTTGGAATTTGATACTATGTCTATAATTTTATCAGTGAGCAAATTCGGCTCAATAGATGAAATTCTGACGCGCATATCATATCCCGAAGCGTCTATATATTGAATTACATCCGCGAAATCCTTCCCGCTATTCTCATCGCGATAGCAGCCCAAGTTTATCCCACTTAATATTACTTCTTTCGTTCCCTTTTGATAAATATTATCGAACTCGCGCTGGAAATCATCAAAAGGCATCGAGCGATTGCGTCCGCGAGAATACGGAATAGCGCAATAAGTGCAGAAATAATCACAACCATCTTGCAATTTCATCGAGATGCGCGTATGCGCCTCGTTCTCCGCAGAATCCGCATAGTGGAACTTCGCCGAAGCTAAATCAGTATGATAATTATCCTCGCTCGTATTCATTTCATTCTCTAAATTCTCTAAAAGCGAGAATTTATCGATATTCCCCAGAACTTTATAAACTCCATCAATAGCGAAAATTTCTTTATGATTAATCTCGGCATAGCAACCCATCGGAATGATTTTGGCATCGGGAAAGTTCTTATGATACTTCCGGATTAGTCGCCTGCCATCAGCATCGGCTTTATCGGTTACTGTGCAGGTATTAATCAGAATATAATCAGGAGCCTCGCCATCGGCAGCTATGGTATAGCCATTTTCTTCAAACTTTTGCTTTATTTTGGAGATCTCGGCGAAATTCACTTTGCAACCGAGATTATGTATCAGGAACTTCTTCATCTATTTATATTGATATTTTTTGTTGATATTTTATTATTGATAATCGATTAAGGAAAATCGAAATACGATAATGAAAAAAAACAGCTTAATTGATCTATTAAGCTGTTTTGAAAATTGTGTGACTCCAACGGGATTCGAACCCGTACTGCCACCGTGAAAGGGTGGTGACCTATCCATTA
>CAZGXC010000091.1:0-6456 GCA_964529535.1 uncultured Hyphomicrobiales bacterium
TGCGGAGAAAGCGTAGAGGCATCTATCTCTACGACGCTATCATAAGTAGCATCTTCATCTGGAGTTACTAAATCAATTTGATCATCTACTTTTGCGACGAATTTCAGGTAATTTAGAGTTTCTTCATCAGCTGGCACGATACCGCTTGTAGCTCCGGCTTCTACCGCCATATTGCAAAGCGTAAGCCTTCCTGATGTATTCATATTTCGGACAGTCTCGCCATGGAATTCGATTACCTTATTATTTGCTCCTTCGGAAGAAATTTTGCCGATAAGGTGCAGGATAAGGTCTTTCGCTTCTACGAATTTCCCTAATTTACCATTAATTACAACTTTGATAGTTGGTGGCACAGGGACGTTCAGCGCAGTGCCGAGAGTCCAAACAGAAGCCATTTCAGTAGCTCCGATTCCGAACGAGAAAGCTCCGAGCGCACCGTGGCTGGTAGTGTGGCTATCTGTTCCACAAACTACATAACCCGGGCGGACGTAGCCGTTCTCCGGCAAAATTTGATGACAGATACCCATTCTGTCGCCTCTTATATCATGGAACTTTGTGATCCCTTGCTCTTGGACGAAGTTCCTAATTTTCTTTTGATTAGTGGCTGTTTTACTGCTTTCTGCTGGGACTCTGTGATCAAAAATAATAGCTATCTTTGATGGATCCCATACTTTGGCTTCTAACCCAGTCCCTTGGTAAATCTCAAGGAATTGATTAATAACCAATGCACCATTTTCGTGCGACATAGCTAAGTCTACTTGTGGCTCAACGATTTCGCCGACTTCTACTTTGTCTTTTCCGCAGGCTCTCGCCAGAATTTTTTGAACAATAGTTTGTCCCATATTTTATCCTTAAAATATAATGTTACGCATTTATAGCTTCCAAATTATGAAATATTTTTGAAAAATAAAAGAATATTTTTATTAATGTGTGAAAATTATAATTTAATTTATAAAAAACATAATAATTCCTTATTTTTGAGGTCTTATTATTTACTAATTCAATATTAAATATGAAAATAATAACTTGGAATATAAATGGATACAGAGCTATTACAGGGCAAAACGCAAGCCGTCGCTTCGATGTGCTAACGAAAGAGAACAAACTCTTTGCATATATAGAAGCAGAGCAGCCCGACCTGATAGCCCTGCAAGAAACAAAAGCAGAAATCTCTCAGATTAACGAAGAGCTAATCGCTCCTGCCGGATATTATCACTATTATAATCATTCGCGAGCAAGGAAGGGATATTCCGGCACCGTTACTTTCTGCAAAAAAGAACCAAATGATGTTCGCTATGGCTTCGGTATCGAGAAATTCGACGTAGAAGGCAGAGTAGTTGAAACGATTTTCGATAAGCTCGTCCATTTTAATATATACTTCCCAAATGCCCAGCAGATAGACCTTCGCTTGGATTACAAATTGGATTTCTATCGCGCTTTATATCAATATGTGCAGGAAAATCACCCCGACAAGAATGTAGTTATTTCCGGGGATTACAACACGGCGCATAAAGCAATTGATTTGGCGAGACCTGAGCAAAATTTACAGACTTCTGGCTTCCTCCAAGTGGAACGCGATATGCTCGATGAGCTAATTCAAATGGGGTATATCGATACTTTCCGAGAGGTAAACCAAGAGCCGGGGCAATATTCTTGGTGGAGCAATCGATCCAGAGCACGCGAGAATAACGTGGGCTGGCGTATTGATTATCACTTCGTTTCGAGCAATTTAAAAGATAAGATCAAAGATTGCAAAATTCAGCAGCAAGTATTCGGCTCGGACCATTGCCCAATAGTTTTAGATTTGGATATTTAATTTAACAAAGAGGAACAATCACGTTATGAAAAAAAATAATATTATTCTATTGGCTTTGGCTTTATGCTTTTGCATAATACTACCATCATTTGCCCAAGACGCAAAGCTATCAGTCTATGATGTGCGGAAAACAGCTACCGATAATCCTCAATTTACATTGAGAACATTTTTCGAAAATATGGATAAGGAAAATTACAATCCAGAAATTGCCATCAAAACAATGGATTTCGGCGAGCTTCGCAATCCGAATCGCAAAAGCTTGGCAATCAAGTTGAAAAAGATTTTTGATGCAAAGGGAGTAATTATTATTCACTCCAAAATCAGCTTGGATCCCAATTATGTAGATACGGTTTCGATGACTCAAGTATATTATATCGCAAAGGATTTACCCGATATTTACTTAGAGAAAAGCAATGGGAAATGGATGTTTTCCGCTTATTCTGTAACGCAAATTCAAACTTTATATAACAAAATTTTCCCCTTTGATTCTTCAATCATAGTGGATCAATTACCCGATTTTTTCAAATATTCATTCCTTGGTGTCGAGCTTTGGCAATATTTGGGATTAGCAATATTCTTATTCTTAAGTCTATTAATATATTATATTTTAAGGTTCTTGTCTAAGTTCTTTTTAAATGCTATTTTAAATCGAATATCCAACTGGAGTGCAGCAAAAACATACGTTATTCCAATTTCGGCGCGCATATCTAAGCTACTTGGTTTGCTTATATTTATGGCTGTTTTGCCCACTTTGGAGCTTCCGCATAAGTTTAATTTCGTAATAGTATTAATAATAAAGATATTAATTCCAATATTGATTGTCCTAATTGCTTTCAGGATAATTGATGCAATTTCGGCAATATTCCAGAGAGTTAGCACTGCCTCCGCTTCCACTGTTGATGAGGTCTTGGTGCCATTTATTCGCAAAGGCTTGAAGATATTATTCTTTATTTTTGCTGTATTTTATGCGCTGGATACCCTGAACATCAATATAACTCCTCTCTTGGCTGGTGTTTCAATCGGTGGTTTGGCATTTGCTTTGGCTGCCCAAGACACGGTTAAAAACCTCTTCGGCTCGCTTACTATTTTCGCTGACCAACCTTTCGCTGTGGGAGATTGGGTGATTTTGGCAAATGAAGAGGGAACTATCGAAGAAATCGGCTTGCGCTCCACGCGCATCAGAACTTTTGAAGATTCTATAATCACTGTGCCAAATGGCAAGTTAATGGATATGGTAATCGATAATATGGGCAGGAGAAACATCAGAAGATATAAGTTCCTCGTGCAAATCACAAACGATACGCCTAAGGATAAAATTCTTCAATTCATCGAGGGAATACGCGAGTTGATGGTCGGCAATAGTGATATTTATCAGGATAATATTCAAGTCTCATTCTTCGGTTATAATAATGCAGCACTCGAAATTAGGATAGCTCTATACTTTACTGTGGAAGATTTCCAACATGAATTAAAAGCCCGCGAAGCTGTAAATATTGGGATATATGAATTAGCAGAAAAAATTGGGGTGAGATTCGCATTCCCATCGCAATCAATTTATATTGAAAAAAATAGCGAGAATAATTCATAATTCATAATTATGAAGAAAAGACGACTATCAACCCACTGCTTTAGCTGTGGGTCTTCCAACGATACATCAAACAATATTTTATTTGATTCTGCGACAAGCCACTGCTTGCTTTGTGCCATCATAAAGAGTGGTAAAGATTAAATACAAGTCTCGGTCTCCATCGATGAGCTTGTATTTTTTCTTTATTTCATCTACGGATAGGGGGTAATTCCGCTTCAGGACGTTTACCTTTCTATCTGGGAAGTGATGTTTTATTCTTTGTGGGTCGGGATTAAACGCTTCAATTACCTTGAATATTCTGCCTTGAAAATCCTCTATTAATTCCATACTTGTGAATAGATGCGAATTAGATGCTAATTGAAAAAGATCAAATCTACTGGATATTGTATTCCAAAATCCTATTTTCATCAAGGCTGCATTGGGTTCATAAAGATAATCCAAAATTGGCGATATATAGTTAACACAAGTATCATGATAGAAAAAGCCCATTTTCTCCGTTACATTCTTCTCGTAGTTAATAGCTGTAGCATAATCTGAAAACTGGTGATGATATTTCTCATCTCCAGATTTATTATCAAAAGGTATATAAAAGAGGAGTTCTTTGCATTCAGATTGAACAGCAATCACATAAACTTCTCCCATTTCAAAATCTACCGGATTGTAAAAATTTACGAATGGTATGGAGAGTTGCTTGGTTGCTCTATAAATATCAAGCATTGGAGAGGCTTTGATTAGCACCTGTCCCTTGTAATTGATTTCTTTTAATTTTTGGATAATATCAATTGGATTGGGTATTGTATCTTCGAGGAAGTAGGTCTTTCCCCCAGCCTTGTTGCGTCTGGCTGGATCAATATAAATCAAATCATATTTATGAATATCATTATTAATCAGCTCTTGCGAATCTTTATTAAGAACGGAGCAATTATTAATCCCAAGGACTTCTAAATTATGTTTAAAGATTTCCGCCAATTCGGGATCTTGCTCTACGTAAGTATGGTGCGCATTGAATTGAGAGAAATAAATGGAATCAATCCCCATTCCCCCAGTTAAATCGATGCTGTTTTTTGCTTGAAATTCCTTCGCTCTGTTGCGGGCAAGTAACTCCGATGATGCTTGCTCAATAGAAACTGATTTAGGATAGATAAAATCCTCGTATTGATATAGAAAGTCGAGCTTTCCGCGAGATTTTTGGCGAGATATAATTTGATGAAGCACCAATTCTCTTCGGATTTCCGAAGAGAATTGCGACTTCTTCATTGCTAAAGTATGGACATCATCATTCATATGATCTTGAATGAATTGCTTCTCTGCTTTAGTCAGGGCTAACATTTCCTCTACTTATCCTTCATGATACTTTTTCAAGAAAACAAAAAAGAACTTAAGATTTTCTTTTACGTTTTGGTTTATCTCTACCATAATCGAATTTCTTCATAGGATTAGATCTCTCCCTTACTTTCAATTCAGCAGAGTGGCGTTTCACGATTTTGCTTTTCTTGGAGCGGAAGTTTTCTTCTTCGATAGAATCCAATCTACAAACTATCTGCCTATCCTCCATATAAGAATCAGTAAAGGCATCTATCACTTTTTCAGCGCTTTTTTGTGGAACTTCGAAGATTGTATGATTTTTGAAAATATCAATTTTTCCGAACTGAATTTTCTTATCGTGAATCTGCTCGATTACTAATCCCATAAGAGAATTTGGATAAATTCCATCTCTCTTGCCAATGTTGATAAAAATAGAGGTATAATCCCCACCTTTAGAGAAATCGGATCTATCAGATTTACCATCTTCACCAGCTTTTTTCCTCGTTTGCGGAGCTTCTTTAATATTTAAATCAGGAGCTAATTTGTAATATTTCAGGAATTGATTAAATTCCAAAGAAACGAATCTCTGAATTAATTCTTCCTTATCCAACCATTCTAATTTCTTGAAAACATCTGGCAAGAATGGCTCTATTTCTTTGTGATCAATCTCCACTCTCTCTACTTTATTAATTAAGTGGAATAATTGCTTTTCGCATACTTCTCTACCATTGGGGATCAATCCTTTTTCGAATTGCTTCCCAATTTTATTTTCAATTTGCTTGATTTTGAATTTCTCTTTTTGATTCATTATTATGATAGAAATTCCTTTTTTGCCGGCGCGGGCAGTTCTGCCGCTTCTATGCGTGTATATATCAATATCCTCTGGTATAGAGTAATTGATAATATGGCTTAGATCATTTACATCTATTCCGCGGGCAGCCACATCCGTAGCAGTTAATAGCTGAATATGCCTTTTGCGGAACTTCTGCATCACGAAATCTCTTTGCGCCTGCGAGAGGTCGCCGTGCAGAGATTCGGCATTGTATCCATCGGCAATTAGCTTGTCGGCAATTTCCTGAGTTTCCTTACGAGTTCTGCAGAATACTATCCCATAGATATCCGGATAATAATCAGCAAGTCGCTTAAGTGTTAAGTATTTATCGCTCTGCATCACAGTATAAGCGATATGGCGGATGTTTTCCGCACCAGAATTGCGCTCCCCTATTGTAATTTCAATAGGTTTATTCATATATTTTTTGGCAATTTTGGCAATTTCTGCTGGCATCGTTGCGCTAAATAGCAATGTGCTTCTGTTTTCTTTTGGTAGATAATCGAGGATTTTCTCCAAATCATCTTGGAAGCCCATGTTTAGCATCTCATCTGCTTCATCTAATATCAAAGTATTTACATTATTGATAAAAGCAGCACGACGCTTAAGCATATCTATTAATCGCCCAGGAGTAGCTACGATAATATGCACACCCTTCGAGAGAGCACGCAATTGATTATCGATACTTGCGCCACCATAGATAGGCAATACTTTAAGATTGTCGATATATTTTGAGTAATCGCGCAAATCGTCGGCTATCTGAACGCAAAGCTCGCGCGTAGGGCTTAGAATCAAGACCTGAGTGTCGCGATTCTCTACGTTAATATTTTGGATAACTGGCAGTCCGAAAGCAGCGGTTTTACCCGTGCCGGTCTGCGCCAATGCAATAGCATCGGTTTTTTGATTTAGTAAGATGGGAAT
>CAZGXC010000091.1:6466-8186 GCA_964529535.1 uncultured Hyphomicrobiales bacterium
GATTTCATTATTCTTCTGTTAGATAAAAAAAAAGGACTACAAAAATACGAAATAAAACGCAAATAAACTGTATGAATAATAAAAAGGATAGCAAAAGAAGTTTATACGGAAACAATTAACCAATAAAAAATAGCTCCTTCCACTATTAAAGTAGAAGGAGCTATTTACTTTTTGCTAAGCTAATTGACTTAGTTTGTATTTCAATGAATTAGAAATTAATATGATAATTCCAATTGTATTTATCTTCGATTTCGCCGTATTGAATACCGGTGATTGTATCGTATAATTTTTGAGAGAATGCACCGATTTTACCATCATTGATCATTAAATCTTTACCATTATAGTTTAATAATCCAACTGGAGAAATAACGGCTGCAGTTCCTGTGCCGAATACTTCTTTAAGCGAACCATTTGCGTGAGCTTCGCTAATTTCTTCCATTTTAATTGGTCTTTCGGTTACTTTATATCCCCAATCGCGAGCGATAGTTAGGACAGAGTCGCGAGTAATACCAGCGAGAATAGTTCCAGATTCGAGAGATGGAGTAATTAACTCATCGTTAATTAGGAACATAATGTTCATTGCTCCTACTTCATCAACGAAAGTTTTAGAGATACCATCAAGCCAAAGGACTTGAGCATATCCATTCTTTTGTGCTTCTGTGCCAGCATAAAGCGAAGCGGCATAGTTAGCAGCAGTTTTTGCTGCACCGAGTCCACCGCGCACTGCTCTTGTGTGGCTTGCTTCTACTTTGATTTTTACTGGATTTAATCCTTCTTTATAATATGCAGCTACAGGCGATAGCATTAATATCATTCTGTAAGTAGCAGATGGATGCACGCCGAGGAAGTTTCCAGAACCATAAATCAATGGTCTGATGTATAGAGAGTGTCCTCTTTCCTTAGGTATCCATTTATTTTCTAACTTGATTAATTCTGATAGATCTTCAAGCATTTTTTCTGGATTGTATGCGGGAATACAGACTTTCTCGCTACTCATTACTAATCTACGAGCATTCATTATTGGTCTAAATACGTTAGCTCCACCATTTTTGCAATGGAATGCTTTTAGTCCTTCGAAAACAGTCTGACCATAATGAAGCGTACACATAGTAGGCTCTACTGGCATCGGACCATAAGGGATAATCTCGCCGTCGTTCCATTTGCCATTTTCGTAATCACTGATGAAAACGTGGTCAGAAAAATATTTACCAAAGCTTAGATTGTTCCAATCAACATCATTGATTTTGGTATTTGCTGCTTTTGTTGTTTTATAATTCATATCTACCTGTAAAAATTTATTTTAAATTCGTATATATTATATTCGTTATTATGATATGCCAAGAGCATAAATCTGGGAAACACAAAAATAAGAGAAATCTCTTACAATTCAAAAGTTATTAGACGAAATAGCTATATTAAATTTTATTTTATATAGGATTTGTGAAATAATCTTATTGAAAGGAGAGAAAATCTTTCGGGAGCATAGCATTTGCTAAACTTCTTTGGGAAAATAAGTAGCGACCATCGCAGACGAAACCAAGTTCCTGCCAATTGATATTATTTAATCTATCGCAAAGCTCGGCAATATCTAATGCTTGATTCTTTGGGAAAATCGCCAAAATCGACCCATCGTAGTTATTACAATGATGGAGAAAGAATGGGCGTTTGTTGCGAGTTTTAGTATTTACGTATATTCGTTTTGCCTCCGAAATATAATGGT
>CAZGXC010000091.1:8196-9341 GCA_964529535.1 uncultured Hyphomicrobiales bacterium
TCCGAGAATTTGATGATTCTCCTATTTAGCAACTCTTCTTTATATTGCTCCAAATACGGAATGAGAGTGTTGAATATCATTCGCTTGGTTTGCCCAGTCTTCGCAGTCGTAGAATTGACAAAGTCCATATTCCCAAATTCGTCGCTCTGGAAAATTGAATCTCGACCGCTCACCGCCCCAACCTTCACTTCAAAAATATCATTAAAACACAGAGTATAATTACTATTAGTAAATAACAACTGACCATTATTAAAGGAAAAAGTATCATTTCCGTTAGTTTGGCGTGAGAAGTTCCCTTTCTCAAATCTAAAAATTACTACATTTGGAGCAAATCCTTTGAATACTTTTCTGTCTCCTAAATCGATGAGATCAGTGATTGTCCCCTGCTCAAAGATATATTGATTTAGCTTTATGCTGGAGGTAGCTTTCAGGAAATCTCGCGGGGTAATAAAAATCAATTCTCCGCCATCATTTAGGTGTTGGATAGACTTTTCAATAAAAAATAAGTATAAATTGCTTCGTTCATCAAATAGCTCGGAACTCAGTTTATTCCGCGTAGCTTCAGGAATATCCCGATAGCGAATATAGGGAGGATTGCCGATAATTGTATCGAATTTCTCGGAAATAGGATAATCAAAGAAATCCATATTTAAGAGATTAGGGTTTTGGAAGCGATTATCTATCTCTATACCAAGGCAATTCGGAATCCTACGCAAGAACGCACCATCTCCGCAAGAAGGCTCAAGCGATCTTCCCGAATTTTTCCGCATTTCAAGCATCTGCTCCACGATGTAATCGGGAGTAAATACCTGACCCAATTCAATTTTATTGTTCATAATGTTATTGTATTCATAAGATTATGGAATTACTACAAATTCTCTGAAATTATCCCTATTGATTAACTTTGTTTCGGCATTATAAGTTTTTACAAAATTTACAGGAAAAGTAGCTTTAGCTTTTCCCCACTTAAATTCATAAGCATATATCTTTCCATTTACTTCTTCTACGCAATCAATTTCTTGTTGTTGTTTCGTTCTCCAAAAATATAATTTAGTGAATGTTTTTTTATACTTGTTTTGTATTATTCGTTCTGAAATCAAGAAGTTTTCCCAAAGCGCACCAATATCTTGGCGTAATTCAATTGG
>CAZGXC010000092.1:0-9325 GCA_964529535.1 uncultured Hyphomicrobiales bacterium
GCGGCGAGAATATTAATTTCTTTATATCAGATCCAGCAAAGCCTGTGCTAATGGCTACTACTCCAGAGATAGGCGAGGCAATTATGCTACTTATGCCTACTCGATTGATAGCATAAAGAAATAATTTTGACTTTTTCATTTTAAATTCCTTGCCCCGCCGTCGTCAAGATTGCGGGGTTTTTTATTCACTTAATTAATGAATTAATTAATACAAATTAATTTAAAAGTGAGTTTTTTACTTGAAAATATCCTTCTTATCCTCATTTATGATGATTTTGATAGGCAAAAAATCCCCATAAATGAGGATTGTAAATAAGTAAATAATAAAGTATTTTTGTAATCCTTAATATTAAGATTTCAATAAAAAATATTAAGATTTAAATTAAAAATTAAGATCAAATATATAATTCAATTATTAATGATCTAAATTATAAAAAAAGACTATTCCAATCATATAAATAAGTGCTCGAAAATAATAACATAAAATATCTATCAGACCTAACGCCTGGCGAAACAGGGATAATAACGAAGGTGCGCGGACACGGCGCATTCAGGAAGCGTATTACCGAAATGGGTTTCGTAAAAGGGCAGAAGGTAAGGGTAATAAAAGCTGCTCCATTTAGAGACCCATTAGAATATGAAATTATGGGGTATAACGTTTCTCTAAGGCGAACCGAGGCTCAGCTCGTGGAAGTAGTGTCTGAAGCAGAATTAAGTGATTTACCAAACAGTGTATTTGCTGGAACAAAATTAGAAGATCGCTTACTAAAAGTAGCTACTTTAGAAGGCAAAAGAATTAACGTAGCCCTCGTGGGCAATCCAAATTGCGGAAAAACAACGCTATTCAATTACGCTACTGGCTCTCACGAAAGAGTGGGGAATTATAGTGGCGTTACTATTGATGCGAAAGAAGCAGTCCTCAATAAATTCGGTTATCGTTTTAATCTCTTTGATTTACCCGGCACGTATTCCATCACGGAATATTCGCCAGAGGAACTTTACGTCCGAGATCATATCTTGGAGACAAAGCCGGATGTCGTGCTGAATATAATCGATGCCTCCAATTTGCAGCGTAATTTATATTTAACAACGCAACTGATTGATATGAATATCAAAGTTGTTATTGCTCTGAATATGTATGACGAATTAGAAAAGCAAGGGGCAAACTTTGACTATGAATATTTTGGCAAGATAGTGGGTATTCCAATTGTTCCGACTGTTGCCAGCAAGGAACGCGGCATCGAGCAATTGCTTCAAAAAATCATAGATGTGTATGAAGATAATGATCCAAATGTCCGCCATATTCATATTAATTACGGTTCGATGATAGAAGAGGGGATCAAGCATATTCAAAATGAATTGCGCAGACATCCCTCAATCACGGATGCGTATTCATCGCGCTATATAGCCGTAAAGCTAATAGAAAAAGATAATACGACACTTAATGCTCTTAGCCAACTCGATAACTTCGATAAAATAAAAGTAATTACGAATAAAGTAATTTCAGGATTAGAACAGGAATATGGCGAAACTTCCGACACCGTTATTACAGATGCTAAATATGGTTTTATCGATGGAGCTTTGAAAGAAACATTTTCCAAGAAACAAAAATCGGGGCGAAAGGTTCGGAATCTTGACGATTTACTAACTCATCGGATATGGGGCTTCCCGATTTTCATTCTCTTTATGTGGTTGATGTTTCAAGCAACTTTCTCCATCGGTGAATATCCAATGAATTGGATAGATTCTGGAATATCTTTATTGAAAGATGGACTGATGGGACTAATTCCCGAAGGCGCATTCAGAGATTTATTGATTGATGGCATAATCGGTGGCGTTGGCGGAGTCGTTGTGTTTTTACCAAACATCATGATCTTGTTCTTCTTCATTTCATTAATGGAAGATACGGGGTATATGGCTCGCGCCGCTTTTATTATGGATAGGTTAATGCACAAAATCGGGCTTCACGGGAAATCATTTATCCCGATGCTAATGGGTTTTGGTTGCAATGTGCCGGCGATAATGGCTACGCGCACGCTCGAGAATCGCAATGACAGAATCTTGACGATGTTGATCACTCCATTTATGTCTTGTAGCGCCAGGTTGCCATTATATGTTTTGATAATATCAGCTATCTTCCCGAAAAATCAGGGTTTAATCTTAATTAGCATCTATTTAATTGGGGTATTGATAGCAGTAATTTCAGCATTGATAATGAAGAAAGTTTTCTTTGCGAAAAAATCAGTGCCATTTGTAATGGAATTGCCACCGTATCGCATACCAACATTAAAAAACACATCTTTACACATGTGGCACAAGGCGGTGCAATATTTGCAGAAAATGGGAACGATTATCCTTGCTGCTTCAATAATCATCTGGGCATTGGGGTATTTCCCTCGCGATGCTCATTATAGTCAAAATTTTGAAAGCAATATTGAATTACTCGAGAAAAATGAAACGCTTGATAAAAATAGCAAACAAAAGCAAATAAAGCACTTAGAGGCAATGCAAGAGTCAGAGAGATTAGAGCAATCTTACATCGGTAGGATTGGGCATTCGATTGAACCAATTATGCAGCCTCTTGGATTCGATTGGAAAATCGGAGTAAGTATTCTTAGCGGATTAGCCGCAAAGGAAATAGTAGTAAGCACCATGGGGGTAATATATCAAGTTGATAAAGATGCTGATGAGCATTCTTCCTCGTTGGCGAGCGAGATACAGGAGCAAAAACATAAGAGCGGTAAATATCAAGGCGAGAAAGTATTTACGCCTTTAGTGGCTTATGGCTTTATGCTTTTCATACTTGTTTACTTTCCTTGCGTGGCTACTATCGCAGCTATTGGTCGAGAGTCCAACTGGAAGTGGGCAATATTCATAATGTTTTATTCTACTTTTATAGCTTGGCTTTTGGCTTTAATTGTCCATCAAATAGGGATATTATTATAAAATGCAACTCATATTAGTATATATTATTATTTTTCTGGCAGTAGCATACTCTGTAAACTCACTTCGTAAGGCTATGTTTACTAAAACGGTAAGTAAATCAGCTTGCTCATCTTGCCAGGTTCAAAATAAGTGTTCTGCACCAAAAATGCAAGTAAAACGTCGCATTACTGTTAACAATAACTTAATTAATAGACGTGATAAAGAAATAGGAATACTTAAATGACTTTCTCAACAGACAATGTTTTACCCGCATTTTTGCTGACTTTATTTGCTGGGCTTTCGACGGGGATAGGGAGCGCAATAGCATTTTTAGCAAAGCGAACTAATAAATCTTTTCTTTCTATTGCTCTTGGTTTCTCTGCCGGAGTGATGCTTTATGTTTCATTTGTGGAACTATTTGCGGACGCTCTCTCAGGCTTGGGCGGTATTTATGGCGAAAAACTTGGGACGATCTATGCGATTCTGTCATTCTTTGGCGGAATATTTTTAATCGCAATAATTGACAAGGTAATCCCCGAACACGAAAACCCACACGAAGTCAAATCAGTAGAAGATATTCACGGAAATATGCCGAGCGAGCAGACTTTAAAGAATACAAAATTAATGCGAGTGGGTTTGGTAACTGCCTTAGTCTTAGCGATACATAACTTTCCGGAGGGAATGGTAACTTTCCTTGCGGGACTAAAAGACACTTCGATAGCGATACCGATTGCAATAGCAATTGCTATTCATAATATTCCCGAGGGAATTTCCGTATCGGTGCCAATATATTATGCTACGGGTGATAGGAAGAAAGCTTTTACTTTATCTTTCCTCTCTGGATTAGCCGAGCCAATTGGCGCATTAATAGGATATTTTATTTTGTTGCCATTTTTAAGCGATACATTAATTTCCTGCACATTTGCAGTAATCGCTGGAATAATGGTGTTTATTTCACTTGATGAGTTGCTTCCAGCAGCAGAGACATACGGGCAGCATCATCAAGCAATTTATGGATTGATTGCCGGAATGGCAATAATGGCAGTCAGTTTAGTGCTGTTCTAAAAAAAACTATGGACAATTTACAAAGTAATAATAAGGAAGTATCTCGTAATAAGACTGATGATCATAGTGATTGCCATAATGATCACCATAATCATAATCATAATGATAATGACGAGCATAAACATTCCCACCATCATCACCATCATCATCATCATCATACAGAGATGAGTGGAAGCAAGCTATTGTGGGTTACTTTGCTAAATCTTGCGATTACGATTTTTCAGATAATTGGCGGAATATTATCGAATAGCTTGTCATTGCTTTCAGATGCTATTCACAACTTAGGCGATTCTTCGGCTGTATTCATCGCATTTGTAGCGGGGAATAGAGGCAGAAAGCAAGCAGACTACAAAAAAACATTTGGCTATAAACGCATTGAAATTCTTGCGGCGTTATTCAATGCTGTAGTCCTAATTTCAATATGTATTTACCTTTTGTTTGAAGCGTATAAGAGGTTTGTAAGCCCAGAAGAAATTCAGGGCAAAATGATGTTTATCGTTGCTATCTTCGGATTGCTCGCCAATTTGATTTCCGTTGTCATATTACAGAAGGACAAAGAAAGCAATTTGAACGTAAAGGCTGCGTATTTGCATTTGCTCGGCGATACTCTTTCCTCTGTAGCAGTGATTTTAGGTGGCTTAGCAATATGGTTATGGAATATTTATTGGCTGGATCCAATTATCACTTCTCTCGTGAGCTTCTATATTATTAAGCATACTTGGGGCGTGGTGCGTGAAGCAGTAGATATTTTAATGCAATCAGCCCCGGATAATATTAGCATTAACGATATTAAAAATGAAGTAGAAAAAATTCCAGAGGTGCAGAATATCCACCATGTTCATATATGGAAATTAGATGATACCCGCACATTCCTCGAAGCGCATGTCAATTTGAAAAATGATATGCTAATTAGCGAAATGATGAACGTGCAGCAGAATATAGAGCAGATTTTGGAAGATATTTTCCATATAAATCACGTAACTTTGCAACTGGGATATAATTGTTGCGACGGAAATGATAATTTGATTTGGGAAAAGAAGAATTAGAACTAAATAATATTTTTTTAACTTACTAATGGTATAATATAATGAAGTTTAACAAACTAAATATTGCAAAACTATTTTCAATCATCGTAATGGCAGGGCTATTCGTATCCTGCGGAAAAAATCCAGTAAATCCTGAAGAAAAAGACAATACTGCAAAAGTGGTTGGGGTTTATAGTGGAAGAATCGACTTTAAAGTTGGTGCTAATGATTTAGGCTCTGTATATAGCAAAACATTGGAGCTAATGAAAAAAAATAATGATTCTGTAGATGTTATTTTATCAGCATTCGAATTTTCAAAATATAAAATTCCAGAAATTCCAGCCGTAGCAAAAGTAACAGCAAATGCTGACGGAACTTACACAATAGAAGGAAAAGTGGATATGAAATCTACTGAACTTACTATGAATGGAACTTTCGTTGGGAAAATTGAACCTAAATTATTAGAGCCTAATGAGATTGAAGTAAATTATACTTTGAATTTCCCAGGAATGACAATGCCCGTATTAGTAAAATTTACTTCAAAAGCCCCACCAAAAGTTAACTTAACAGTAGACGCTACTTCCTATGATAATTGGGTATATGTAGATTTCGCTACTGGCAAGACAGTAACGCACAGCGTAAAAGAAAATATTGACGAAAAATCATTCGCTTGGGATATTGCTATTCACCGCTATGACGTTCGCACAAATGGTTGCTCTGCGAAGGCTACTGAGTTTACATCTCTTGATTCAATACGTTCTATCCCTACAGGCGCGTATTTATTTGATGTCCAAGATAGCATAATAATTGATATGTCTGGCATGGCTGGCGGTAGCGTAAAATATATGTCTACAAAGCTTAACAAAGTATTAAGCTCTTGGTTGACAGTTGATATGAGTAAAATGCCTCCTACCTTTACAATGAGCAAAGTAGTATACGTAATTTCAACAGCTGACAAAAAAGCAGTAAAAATACTATTTACAGATTTCGCAAATAAAGAGAATAAAAAAGGCTATATCTCATTCTCTTACCAATATTTGAACATATAGGAGCTATTCTAAAATGAAAAAATTGATATTGGCATTTATTATCATCTTTTTGCCATTCTACTCTGCAAAAAGCATGAATGTCAAAAGTGATCAATTAAAAGATAGCCAAAAGTTAGTAACTGGGCTTGTCCTCTCGAAAGAGGGCAAGCCCCTTGCTGGCGCTTCTGTTGTCGTTTCGGGGACCGCAATCGGTGCCGGGACGAATGCAAAAGGCGTTTTTTCATTAATAATAGATAAAGATGAAGAAACAACCCTGAAAATTACTTATGTCGGCTATAAACCGAAAGAATATAAACTCACCAAAGCCGAAACAAAAATCAAAGTAGAACTTGAAGAATCCTCATATTACCTTGATGAAATAGTAGTAACAGGATCGAGAGTAGAGACACCACTAAAAGATGCGCCAATCATTACGCGAATGATAAGCGAAAAAGATATTTATAAAATCAACCCAATGGACGTAACGACTCTGCTGCAATTTGAATTGCCTGGAATGCAATTCGGTAGGCATCATGGTTCTGGCTTGCCCACAATGAACTATCAAGGTACTGAAGGCAATTATATGCTGTTCTTGATAGATGGCGAGCGTCTCTCTGGCGAAGGTGCTGCAGATAACGTAGATTTCACCCGCTTTAACATTGATGAAATCGAGAGAGTAGAGGTAGTCAAAGGCTCTATGTCCACTCTTTATGGGTCTAATGCCCTCGGCGGAGTAATAAATATTATTACTAAAGACGCAAATCGTCCCTTTACGGCAAATGTTAGCTCTCGAGTTAGCTCGATTGGAGAGCAAAAATATTCAGTCTCCGGAGGCACAAAGCAAAATAGATTTTCATCGCTCTCGAGTGTATCATATCGCAGGAAAAACCCATTCACTGTCTCTGAT
Source organism: uncultured Hyphomicrobiales bacterium (assembly GCA_964529535.1). Lineage (GTDB taxonomy): Bacteria > Bacteroidota > Ignavibacteria > Kapaibacteriales > UBA2268 > CALLXS01. Next base: position 6,951 of record CAZGXC010000092.1, read on the forward strand.
AAAGAAAAGGCAATGACCATCACGACTAAGCCGACAGGAGAATTAGACACAAGCTATTATAAAGCAAGTTCAGTTGATATAAAAGGTTATAATCTTTGGGATTTTAGCCAGAAATTCAAATATACTTTTACGGAAAATCTATTTGTCCAAGTGAAGGGAAGTTATTATAACAACCGCAGATTAAACAACGAGCCAGATGCAAAATTTGAAGATGTTTATTCGGATTTCAGCGTCAATGCCAAAGCAACTTACTTAATGTCTTGTGAGCATTTCCTATCATTCTCATATAACTTCGATCATTTTACGAAGGATTATGATTTCAAACAAACAAATTATTTAATGGAAATATATAAAGATATTACAAATACTGCGCATCTAAATTACGTAGGGACATTAAATAACCATAACATTCTGACGGCAGGATTAGAAGCCAATACCGAAACACTTAGGCACTATATGTTCGCAGATACTGGCTTGCACAGCAATCAATATTATGTTTTTTATTTACAAAATGAAGGGAAATATTGGGATAATTTCTCTCTCGTTCCAGGACTTCGTTTTGATTACCATTCCGAATATAAACTTCATATTACCCCTCGTATTTCAGCAATGTATAAATATTCAGATTTTACATTCCGCGCTGGATATGCCTCAGGATTTCGCTCTCCATCGCTCAAAGAATTGTATAGTGATTATAATATGGGCGGATTGGGGATCTTCCAAATCAAAGGCAATCCAGATTTAAAGCCAGAGACGAGCAATCAATTCTCGCTTTCGGCGGAATTAAGCGATGGAATATTAAACGCTTCTGTTTCCGCTTATCATAATTTCTTCAATGATAAAATCGGTATGGAATGGCGCACGGATTCTACGGGATACCCAAACTATACATTTGTCAATGCGGAACAAGCCCAAACCTCCGGAATAGAAGGAATATTGAAATTAAAATTTGATTTTGGATTAAGTATGCAAGCTTCGTATTCATTTGTTCGCGATTACCAAAGCGTAAATGGATTAAATACATCATCAATGCGCCCGCATAATGCCACCTGCAATATTAGCTATTCGCGATTATTATCAAATACAGAGGCAAGTATCTCGATGAACGGATATTGGATGTCCGGAGTAGATACATACTCATATTTAGATAAGGGCTATTCCAAAATATCCTTCGAGCCTCGTTACCTTTGCTCAATGCACTTTGGAGCAAAATTCCCGATGGGAATTAGAGTAAATATCGGGATAGATAATCTATTCAATTTTAGAGATATAAACATTTCCAGCACTCAAACAATAATGCCAGAACAGGGCAGGACTTACGTAGCGTCTGTTTCGCTAAATGTCTCTGATTTAATAGATTTTTAGGACTTGATAGATTTATAATTCTTTATTTTTAGTAATATTATGAAAGAAAAACTCACGCCATTTTTGGCATTTTTAATTATTCTTTTTTCTATGCCGCTTGGGCACGCCGCAATGATCCTAATGGAGCATTATCTATCCGATTCTGCTCTGATATTGGGGGCTTTCCTTCTTGGGCTTGCTGGTGCTGTAATAACAGTGGTAGGCGGCTTAATCAACAAGGAAAAAGAAAACCTTCCGACAACGCTCGGCTTTATCGGAGCCTTATTCCTTTGGACTGGTTGGATAGAATTTGGATATGTATATTTCGCAAAGCGATATAACGTAGCCCCGCTAATCGTAAATGGGGAAGTTGCCACGAAGCCAGAATACTTATTGCTTATGTCGTCAATTGGATTTTTGGCAATCATTATGATGTATTATATATTCAACGTCAAAAGTCGTTGCAGCTTTTTTAACTGGATACAAAGGGTATTTAAAATAAGAAACGTTCAGACAAATAATTTCGAAAAACGTCGCAATTTTTCCATGATTACTTTCATGGAAACAAATATCATTTTATGGGCTTGCTATCTATTGCTTATGTTTGCGTATGACGATAAGATTTTAGGCGAGCATCACCCAGTAACCATAATAATAGCTTTCGGCAGCCTGATTTGGGCGATCTTTTTATTTAGGAACTTACTAAAAATAAAGAGGCTTGGCGCGGCAATTCGCTACGCAATACCCACGGTCATTATTTTTTGGAATTTCGTCGAAATTCTTGGGCGTTGGGGATTATTTGAAGAAATATGGGTAAATCCACTAAAATATAAATTTGAAATGCTCGGCATAGCAATAGCCTGCATCATTCCAATAATTTATTTCCTAACCCACAAGAACAATAATAATAAGCTAACGAATTAAAGGCACTCTCTCAATCATTTATTGAGATTAGATTAAAGTAAAAGACGCTACAAGCATTTGATTGTAGCGTCTTTGTTTTATTATGGGGGAGGGGATTATTCTAAGAA
>CAZGXC010000093.1:0-3853 GCA_964529535.1 uncultured Hyphomicrobiales bacterium
TTTTATACAATCTATCGCCGATGCGTATTCCTGCTTTTTGCGCCGGACTTTTATCAAATACGTCATCAATGATGATTTGACTATCGCGCTCAATGCTACTTATTCCAATTCCTACATAGGAACTTGAAAGCAGTTTGTTGTATGGAGCGACGCTCTTGCCATCTAAATACTCGGTAAATCTATCTAAGGAATTAGTCATTCCTCTAATTGCTTCATCTGCTAATAATTCAGGATCCACATCAGAAAGATGCTCATCGAGCAGGAACTGATATGTTCGCAAGATGTTATTTAATCCGGTATTGATTTTCCGAATCCTAACATTATAAACGGAATCCATCTGTGCGAAAACTGTATTTGCACAGGAGAGACCAATAATTATTATTAGGAATCTAAAGAATTTCATAGTCCGTCGATAGAAAGAATAAATATGTAAAGTCGTTCCCAAGGAATAGGAATTTGGTGATTTCCTATTGATTGGAAGATAATCTGATAGCTTCCACAACTGTATATGGAACGGTGTTTTTCCCAAAGCTGATGTCGTCGTATTCATATAATCCATGGTAATCGGAACCACCAGTGGATATTAAATAATATTGATTGGCAATATTTTGGTAATGAGTTCTCAGCCTCTGGTCATGCGACGGATGAATTACCTCGATGCCGTCTATCCCATATTTTATCAACTTTTGCAGAACATCATTTGTGAGTGAATGAGCGGGATGCGCTAGCGATGCTATGCCCCCCGCTTCATTTATCAACCTGATTGCCTCTCTTATTGGGAAGGAAGTCTTCTCCACGAATCCGGGTCTGCCATTGCCAAGATATAGCAAGAATGCCTCTTTTAGGTTATTCACCATATTATTATTGAGCATTGCGTTTGCAATATGAGGGCGCGTGATCGGTGCTTCGCCTGCGATTTCTTCAATATAATCCAATTCTAAATTGATTCTGACTTTAGTAAGCCTCTGCAAAATCTTCTCGGCGCGCACTTTTCTATTTTTCTTTAATTCTTCAATATGGGTGCGCAACCTGTCATTATTAATATCAAAATTATATCCCAGCAAGTGGAACTCCCGCTTGCTTTCGTGGCAGCTAATTTCAACGCCAGAAATCAATTCTATATCATACTTGTTGTTTATTTCCATCGCTTTTGCGACTCCGTCCACTGTATCGTGGTCGGTAATAGCAAAGGCACTAAAGCCCTGCTCCACGCATTTGGCGTAGATCTCTTCCGGAGTTTTCACACCATCGGAATACACTGTATGAATATGTAAATCGCACTTTTTCGTAGCTTATTTTCCGATCTTTATCATTTCAACAATTTTTGCTTCGAGTTCATCGACGGAGATTGTAGTTCTCTCGCCACTTGCTCTATATTTTATTTCCACTTGATTATTCTGCAAATTCTTATTGCCAATAATTACTTGTAGTGGAATACCGATCAAATCGGCGTCATTGAATTTTATTCCTGCTGAATCATCTCTATCATCATAAAGCGTATGCTCTTGATATTTAGCATATAATTCATCGGCGAAATTCTTCACATTTTCGAATTTATTCGGGCTAAGCGTAATGATATGCACTTGGTACGGGCTGAGCGGTCCTTCCCATTTGATTCCTGCTTCGTCGAAATGCTGTTCGATAAAGCAAGCCATTACTCTTTCTACTCCGATACCATAGCTACCCATGATAATTGGAGCTTTCTTGCCCTGCGAATCAAGGAATTCAGCACCCAAAGCAGATGAATACTTTGTGCCGAGCTTGAAAATATGCCCCAACTCAATAGCTTTCACTACTCTCATCGGATGATTACAAGTTGGGCAGGCTTCGCCCTCTTGCACAGTTCTTAAATCGTAAAATTCAGTGATATTTGTATCTCTATCGAAATCTATATTTTTGATATGATAGCCGTCTTTATTCGCTCCGGAAATCATTCCATTTGCGTGCTGCAAAAGATTATCGGCAATCATTCTCATTTTAGTTTTTGGATTGATTGGTCCGATTGATCCGTGAGCAGCTCCGGTAAATTCTTCTAATTCTTCTGGTAAAGCTGGACGGAAATTATTAGTCTTGAATATTGCTTGCAATTTCTCTTCATTAAGTAAATCATTACCACGCATGAAGATAATCACCGGCTCGCTATCAACTATATAAACAACGGATTTAGCTAATCTTTCTTCTGGGAAATTAAAATGCTCTATCAAGTCATCAATCGTTTTGGAATTTGGTGTAGCAAATTCTTCGATTGCTGGATTATCTGCCAGACGCTCAATAGCTGGGACTTTCGATGTAGCCACTTCAATATTTGCAGCATATCCGCATTTATCGCATACTGCGCATACGTCTTCGCCGGAATTGGATTCCACCATAAATTCCTGGGACTGTCTGCCGCCCATTGCGCCGCTTGAAGCTCCCACGATAAAGAACTTTATACCGCAACGCTTGAATATCCGGCAATATGCTTGATATTGCTTTTCATAGCTTTCGTCCAACCCTTCTTGAGTAGAATCCAGAGAATAGGCATCTTTCATAATGAATTGACGACCGCGAAGCACACCGGATTTGGGTCTTGCTTCATTCCTGAATTTAGTTTGGATTTGATACCACATTTGTGGCATATCTTTATATGATTTGATATGCTGAGCAGCATGGTAGGTGATAATCTCTTCGTGAGTGGGGGCTAAGACCAAGCCCTCTCTATTCTTGATATGGAACATTACGTCGCCCATTGCCTCCACCCTATTTGTCTGTTCCCATATTTCAATAGGATTAAGTGCTGGCAACAAGAACTCCTGCCCACCAATGGCATCTTGTTCCTCGCGAATAATCGCCATAATATTTTTTAGGACTTTATTCCCAAGTGGCAAAAAAGAGAAGACACCCGCAGCGAGTTGGCGAACCAATCCAGCTTTTAGCATCAATATATGTGAAGGTATCTGTGCATCAGAGCCAACTTCTCTAAGTGTCGGCACAAAATTTCTATGTAATCGCATTTTAAATTTTATAATAAAACAAAATACAAAATTACGGAATTATTGGCTTATTATTGATATAAAATCAGCAAATACCTAAATCTTTTTTATCTTATTGAACTAAAATTGTCTTGGTCATTTTTTTACCATCTACATAAATCATATTCAATACGTAAGTTCCAACTTGTAAATGATGGACATCAATGAGGATATCCATCCTTTTATTGCAAGCTTCTGTTAATACTTTAGTGCCATTGATATCGAAAAGTTCAAAATGGTCAAATGCTTTCGCCATAAATTTCCCTAATTTTATTTCAATTACTTTATTTTTAGTAATTTCTGTTACTTTTACGTCCAAATCAGTCATCTTGTATTTTTCATTGTCATCTGGGATTAATTGCCTAGCAAGGGTAGTAGCCGCTAAAGTTTCCAATTCGTCCTCTGCCATACTACTAAGATTAAAAGTTGAATCTTTTACAAAGAATATATATTTTCCATCTTGAAATTCAATTCTGCCAAAATAACGCTCATAGAATTTATCGGTTTCTTTATATTTATGGAAAATAGAATCTTTGTTTAGTTCAATATATCTTACTATTATAGAATCGAACGGGATTTGATAATCGCCATCTCCAACACCAAACCTTGCTATCTCCATATCATAGTTTTCAATACAAGTAAGATAATAGAGTGAATTATATCTAATATTATTGCAAATATCAATATCTGCCATTGTCATTCTTTGACCAGCAAAATTGTTCTGCCTGATTGTCAACTTTCCATCTCTCTGCTGGAATAAGACAGTATCGCTTCCATTGATTCTATAAAGTTGATTCTTCATATAATCATCAGGTTAATTCAGGATCAGGTAAATCGAGATG
>CAZGXC010000093.1:3863-9250 GCA_964529535.1 uncultured Hyphomicrobiales bacterium
CTTCATAAAATCAAAAATACCATTTTTATCAATTACGGGAAACTCAATTTTCTGCTTGTAAATACAGGAATCAGTCTTGTAATCCTTAGACCATATTGTTTTTTCAGACAATGTGGGCTGCGGCGCTGAACAAGAAATTAGAAAACAACAAATTGCTAAAAACAATATTAGGATAATACTTCTCATACTACTTGGAATACGAAGAATTTAAGATACTTAGTCTCTGGTAAACTCATTAATATTGGGTGATCCGGAGCTTGTCCGCCTCTGTAAATCAACTTCAGTTGCTTGCCTAACTTGCAGGCTTCTCTATAAATCAAATCTTCGAATACATCTTCCAAAATATGATGAGAGCAACTTGAAGACACCAAATAACCACCACTTGGGATCATTTTCATTGCTAATCTATTGATTTTGGCATAAGCAGCTCGCGCTTTCGGCACGGATTTTCTATTTTTTGCAAATGCTGGTGGATCGAGGATAATCATATCCCATTTTTCTTCATTCTCAACTGCCTTAGAAAGATAATCGGCTACATCAGCTTTTATTGTTCGCACATTTAATTGATTCAATTCAGCATTGCGACGCACAGATTCCAGAGCCGTTTCGGAGCAATCAATTGCTGCCATTTCCGTAGCTCCGCCTAATCCCGCATTTAGTGCAAAACCACCCTGATTAGTGTAGCAATCAAGCACCTTCAAACCATTTGAGATACTGCGTATAAAGAGTCTATTGAATTTCTGGTCAAGGAAATATCCTGTCTTTTGCCCTTCATTTATGGAAAGTTCCAACTGAACACCCATTTCATTACTAATGAAATTGTCAGGTATATTGCCGTAAAGCAATTTTGAAATCAACTCCAAGCCCTCTATTTCTCGAAGTTTTGTATCATTTTTCTCGATAATTCCTTTGGCTTCTGGGAAAACAGCAATAATCGCCTGAACGATTAAATCTTTACTCCTCTCCATTCCGGCAGATAATATCTGAATAGCAAAGTAATCCGAGTATTTATCAACAATCAGCCCGGGGAGCAAATCAGATTCACCAAAAACAACTCTACACATCTGAAGGTCTTTGATTACATTTTGGCGTAATTGCTTTGCCTCGCTAATTCTTCGAATGAAGAAATCCAAATCCGGTGGAGTATTCGTTTTTAATAATCGCACAGAAATCAAGCTGTTTGGGTTATAAATACCAAACCCGAATGACTTCCCATGATAATCCACGACTTCCACTAATTCACCAACTTCGATTTTCAGATGTTCGGCAATTTCATTGCTAAACACCCATAAATGCCCATACTTTATACGCTTTTCGTGGTTGTTCTTTATTTTGATTTCTGGTATTTTTTGCATAAGATCCTAATTGACTATTAATTTGCTCTATCCATCATATTCTTTTTCCACATTTTTTTGGCATATTCCAGAAAGACTTTTGGTGAATTTTTAAAAGCATTATCGACTTTATATTGCCCACCTTCATAGATCTTTTTGCCATTATCATCTATGCCTATCATCGCCTTGTTTTCTCCTCTTATGGCATGCTTTTTCTGCCCTTGATACATTATTATTTTCATATCGCAGGGGCATACGTCGCTTCGGCATCCAATTTTATACATCAGCCAGACCTCTGCTTCGCCATTATTATCCAAATCAGTTACTTGGAAAGTATTTTTTATATATGATAATTCGAGGTCGAGGAAGCAATTTATTATTCGATCACGCACTTGCCAATTTAGCGTAACTTTATCTCCTTTTAATATATAATGATATGCAAATATATCAGCATCATTTGATTCCTCATCTTCGCTTGGGTTCTTGCTGGGATAGCTCCCTGTCTCTGTTGTAATTACGATATTATCGCCTAAGTTATCTTTCCATTGGACTGCATTTTTTACTTTGCCTTCGTATTTCACACCAGCAGGCAACTTATTAACATCAAGTTTGGAAAGGTTAATTTTCCCCTGCCCGAACCCTGATATAGAACAAGATATAAAGACAAGTAGCAACAGCAAAAACTTACTGTTAGATATCGCTTTCATTTAGCATTCCTTTTTTTCTTAATTATTTGTTTTTAGTAACATTCATCATTGACAGCCCACAGCTAAAGCAGTGGGTTGATTCACCGTTTCAGCATCAACCCCGTCCTTTAGGGCGGGAGATCGCAGAGCGGAGCCATTACTTTCATCACTTTGAACCGAAGGCAAGATGCCTTCGCCACTTAATATTGTAATTTTCTATCGGATTAATTCTCTATCGGAGTTTCAATATTTACCTTTACTGTGCGACAGTAAAAACGTCCCTCGGGAAGTGAATTATCATATAACAGAGATTCCTCACCCACTCCATAAGTCTGCGCTTTAGGGATATTAATCCTTTTTGCAAATTCATTGGCTCTTGCTGTGGAGATTCGTTTATTTACTTCTTCCCTGCCCATGCTATCGGTATAACCGATAATAGTAACGTTGGATTTATCAGTAATTCTCTTCTTTACGAAATCTGCTGTTTTTTTATGCTCCACTCCGAGCTTTGATTTTCCGTAATCGAATAATATTAAGCTATAAAATTCAAATTCTTTATCAGCTATTCCCTCTACCCTCTTCTTGTCGATGGTTAGTTGGTCTACTTTTATCTGTTGCTGTTTTGTGGATACTTCATTGCCTAATTTGTCTTGGACATTTAGGAAGTAAGTTAGGTTTCCGCCTTTGGTTGGGATATTTTTAGACTTCTCGTCAATGACCCATTCGAGGGCTTGTGGGATTTCTCCTTCGCCGCTAAATGTTTTTAATTTTTGCCCACTTTGCAGGATTGATAGCTCCCAATTCTTAATTCCAGCATCAGCCGTAGCTTGCGGGTGGAAGACAATTGAAGTCTTTGGTATTTTTCTAATTGTATCAATAGTTAGAACTGGTTCAGTCAGATTTGGATCATCAGCTGTAATTTCCACTCTTCTGTTTTCTTCATTTCCTCCTACTTCTTCGCTATTGGAAGGTTCAGATGGCAAGTTCACGGCTTTAACTTTTATTCTTGATTGGTCTATTCCCCAGACGTTCACGAAATAATCGCGCACAGTTTCTGCTCTCTTCGTTGAGAGTTCTTTATTATTCAGTTCGTCGCCTTCATTAGAGTTCGTGCCGGTCAGTGTAATCGTCGCATTTGGATATTGTTGCATACGCTTTCCTAATATATTATAAACGTAATAATATGTAGGAATCACGTCCATATCTTTTAGCTCCATTTCATTGAAATATTCTGCTTGTTCTTTATTAATCAAGAAATACCTGCTTGGAATTTCATAAGAATTATTGTCAAAGAAGACATAGTTTAACAATGGGCGCATATTCAGCGACACAAAATCTTCTATTTTCAATTCTATATTATCTCTTGTATTTCCCGCTGAATCGAGTTGAACAATATTCACGTTTGCAGCTAATGCTGGCGGTGCTATTGGCTCTGGAAGCTCTGGCATTAGCGGAGCAGCCGGCAATGGTGGCGGTGGCGGTGGCGGTGGCGGAGCTTGATACTTCACGGCTATGCCTCCTCTAATTAAGTGTGCCGACCAATCGACATCTTTCACAAGCTTATTAAAAGAGTATGAGTAATAAATTTCTGGGCTAATATACCAAGTTTTCTTACGATTTATCGCGAAATCATAGTATAATCCAATACTCCCCATTACCTGTAATTTATTAATATCTTGGATATCTCCGCGATAGTAGTTTCTGTATTTTAAACCATTTTCCTCGAAGAAGAGATTTGGATCATTTGGCTCGCTAATGCGCTCCACCTGCATAAATTGATTATGGATTATATATCCGAGCTTAATTCCAGCAGTAATGTAAAAATCAGGCATCACGGCATAGCTTGGCATAATATCAAGGTCTATCATTGCTATTCTGGATTCTAATTTATGATCTATGACACCATCAACCGAAGCTCCATTTATTATAAAGCTTGTATATAATTTAGCTAAGTGATTGCTGTTTAATTGATTAAATCCTCCGCGAAGATTCAAACGGAACTTTTCTGTAAATGGATATTCGAACAAGGCTCCAGCGGTAAACCCGGGCGTAAAGCCCCAGCCCAAATTTGTGCAGCAACTATGCGTGCCGGGCAAATGGGTAAAATTAGCATTTAGCATATTAAGCCCATAATCGAAAAAAGCTCCCCAGCGTGGCTTGAGAGTATCTTTGGCGATGATTTCTATAGAATCTTGTTCCATAGCCTCTTGCTCTGTAGAATATTGCTCTGTATCTATTTCTTGTGCCGTCGTTATACCATTGTTCGACATAAAAAGCACTAACACAAATGCTGCTATTTTGAGTTGTTTTAGTAATGGATATTCCATTCTTTTCCCACCTTTGAAAAAAAATATTTTCAAATATAATAAAATTCAAAGACTTGTTAAGCATGTTTTCTAAAAATATTGAAATATTTTTAGAATTTGCATAAATGTTTATGGATTTTACTTGAATTATTCATATTTTTGTGGTTTATATCTTAATTGTTATCAAGTATCAGATTTTATAATATTAACTAAATTGTTATTTACAACTAAATAAAGTATTTGCTATGAAACGAAATTTATTATATCTATTAGCTGCAATTTCAGTTTTCCTTATTTCCTGTGCAGATTCTCCGACCACAATAGTCAATGAAGACTTAACCTTCTCTCCATACGATTTCCCGCTAAAAGTTGGCAATTCTTGGACTTATGAATACATTGACACCATCAACAGAATCAATAAATATTTTGATTATAAGATTGTAGATAGTGAGAATAAAGATGGTTACGAGAAATACTTCCCCAAATCAGCTCTAAAAAATGAGGATTGGTATCCCGAAGGCGAGATAATTCGCAAAAGTGATTCGCTTATCGTTCCATTTTTTGGAATTTATTGCAAGACCCCGCTAAAAGTAGGCAATTCTTGGGGCAATCCGGTCTCTTCCACAAGCGAAATTACGATAACCTTTGATTCAAGCTATGTGGCTAATGCTTTCTCTGATTATAGGCTGAATGGCAGAATCTATAAAGATGTTATCTTCCTGAAAAAGAGAAAATATTTCAAGAATAATATCACTCATGATAGGTTTGCCGCCGAGGAACATCTGTTTATTTCCAAAAATATTGGTGTGATATTACATTCTATGCAAGCGATTAACGTCGACAGGAATAAGGATGTGGTTTTATATAAAAAATATACCATTAAATCATATATGCTTTAACTTTTAGTATATGGAAGAATAATGCAAAATATTGCCAAAATACCGAAGAATTACTTAATTGCTATTGCTGGCAGCGTGTGGATGTTCGCAGGGGTGATGGTTTGCTCTATTGGCTACCCATTATTGGCGAAGAATTTCTCGGTGATTTCGGCTCTCGGTGGC
>CAZGXC010000094.1:0-1947 GCA_964529535.1 uncultured Hyphomicrobiales bacterium
GAGTAAATAGTTGAAATTAGCATAAAATTGGAACAAGCCCCAAAATAGGATAACGAAGCCCAATATCCCTGCTATCATTGAATTTGATAGAAATTCAGGAAATAGCTTTTTCTTCACAAATTCATCTGCCGAGCAAAGCATCCAGCTGATAATTAAAAATGATATTATGGGAAGCATATTTAGAAACATCTCTATCCTTTCGCTTATTAATTTCAATTATTGTTGATTTCTTGGCTTGAAATCCTGCACATACATAGGAGTATAATCGGCAGGATCGCAAAAGATACCTTTAGCATACATTTTTGACGCTAATGCTGCTATTAACCTTGCCGAAAATGATGAAACGGATAAATCTCTTGGCAAATCGGGGAACAAATGCGCAGCCGTGCCGCACACGATAGCATCAGAGAAATCGAGTTGCAAATATTCTTCTTCCGAAAGAAGCACAGGCTCTGAAAGCGATGAAAAATCGCGTGAGAAATCTTGATAGTAGAGTAAGTCTTTTTGGGCTTTTATAGTAGCTGATACCTTATTGAAGTTGTTTTGCTGGGTATTCTTTTCAATGCACGCGAAAGCAAATGCTTCGAGGTTCGGCACAGCTATTAATTTTGGTTCGCCATCAAAGCACATAGCTTTGGCTATGCTACCACTGATGCGCAACCCCGTAAAAGATCCCGGACCAGCAGAAACCGCAATAGCGTCTAAATCAGTTGGCTTGATAGAAAAATCATTGAGCAATCTCTTGGCAAATTCTGCTAAAAATTTGTCGTGTTTATTTGCTTCAAAGATGGTATATTCTGCTTGTAGCACTCCATTAATTGAAATTGTCGCAGAGCATGCCGCCCCAGCTGATTCAAGTGCTAATATTTTTGTTCCCATTGTCTATAGCTCCAATGTAATTTTATAATAATACAATAATCCCGCATAAATCACTATTTAAGCGGGATTATTGATACTCACTAATTTTGAATATTAAAACGAAATAGGGGGGAGAAATAAATTAGAGCGACTAATCGTTGCCTAATTTCTCCATAATTTCGTCTGAAATATCAAAGTTCGCATATACGTTCTGCACGTCGTCCAGATCTTCCATTGCGTCAATGAATTTCATTACTTTTCGTGCATCATCCTCGCTTGTAATAGGAGTAGTATTTGTAGGAATATATTCGAGCTTGCCCTCTGTTATTTCAAATTTATTTTCATTTAAATAAATGTTAACAGTATTGAATGATTCCATTGGGCAGATAATTCTTGAAGTTTCTTCATCATATTCTAAATCATCGGCTCCTGCTTCTATTACTGTTTCAAAGAGTTCATCTTCGGATTTTCCATTCGTATTAATTGTGAATACTCCTTTTCTTCCAAAATTCCACATCACTGAGTTTGTCTCGCCCATATTGCCATTTTGCTTATTGAATACGGCGCGTATTTCAGCTACAGTGCGAACTCTGTTATCTGTTACGGATTCAATTATGATTGCTACTCCACCTGGAGCATATCCTTCGTAAGTAATTTCTTCGTAATTTGCGCCCTCTACCTCGCCCGTGCCTTTTTTAATGGCGCGAGTAATATTATCAGTAGGCATATTAACAGCTCTACCGCTTTGGACAGCTAAGCGCAACCTTGGATTTGCATCTGGATCCCCACCGCCATCTCTTGCTGCGATGGTGATTTCTTTTGCTATTCTAGTGAAGATTTTACCTCGTTTAGCATCTTGTTTTCCTTTGCGATGCTTTATATTAGCCCATTTGCTATGTCCGGACATATAATTCCTTTATATTTCTTGTTCTACTTCAATTTATAAAAAAACTAAACTACTAAAATAATAAATTATTCTAAATATATTATTATTTTTTATCTATTTGTTCTTGGAGCTCTTTTTGGTGGTTTTCTATCAAACCCACCTCTTTTATCGTCAGATCCTTTTCTATCAGAATATGGTTTTCT
>CAZGXC010000094.1:2047-9064 GCA_964529535.1 uncultured Hyphomicrobiales bacterium
TCAGAATATGGTTTTCTATCAAATCCACCTCTTTTATCATCAGATCCTTTTCTATCGGAGTATGGTTTTCTATCGAATCCACCTCTTTTATCATCAGATCCTTTTCTATCGGAATATGGTTTTCTATCCGAGAACGGTTTTCTTCCTTTTGCTGGATAAGAATCTTTTGATTTATAATTTCCGCCTTTTCTTTCGGATCTGCCGTCTCTGTCATTTCTCTCATAGAAAGCATTTTCGATAGAAGAAGATTCAGGGACTAAGATAGTGGAAGAATCGGCATTCCCTTCAAATACGATAATGAACTCACCTTTGAATTTTTGCTCGGAGAATTTCTCGTATAGCTCCATAAATGTTCCGTAATGGTGAGTTTCGTATGGCATTGTCAAATTGCAACCGATGAAGGCTCTTCTTTTTGGAATGATTTTAATAAATGCTTCCAAAAGCGGCATTAATCTGTATGGCGTTTCGAGCAAAGCGACTGTATGCGGATTGTGCGCCAATTCAGTGATTTGATTTAGCCTGATGGATTTCTCTCTGCTCATAAATCCAGCGTAGAAGAAGGAATTTATTGGAAATCCACTAACCACTAAGGCTGTCATTATGCTTGATGCGCCGGGAATTGCTTTGATTTCAATATCATTTTTAATACATTCCTGCACCAAGAGCAAACCGGGATCTGCAAAGACTGGAGTGCCGCAATCGGAGACGAGCGAAACGCGCTTCCCGAGCTTCAATAATTTCAGGATTTCGTATGTTTTCTCAATTTCATTATTCTCATTGAGGAGCTCCATTTTCTGCGTGATGCTGTGCTTGTGGAGGAATCTTCCGCCAACTTTTCCTTCTTCGCAGACGATTAAATTCGAGCCTCGAATTGCCTTTAATGCCCGTATCGAGATGTCTTCGTCATTTCCTATCGGGGTGGATATTATGTATAAAATGCCTTCGTTGCTTAAGGCTTCTGGAGTTTCTTCGTTGATTTGTGTTTCTAAATCCATCTCGATTGTCAATTTCAATAATTATAATGAAAAAATTAGATTACAAAAATACGGATAAAATTTCTAAATATAGTAAAGCAATTTTAAATAGGTAAAAAAAAACCGCCTAATTTGCTAATTAGACGGTATATGAAAGTGTTGATTGAGTAATCATTATAACTTATAAGCACGAAAAAAAAGGTGCTTCCCCTCTTAAACTCACTACTAATATTTTTTACCACCAATTTATGAAAACCGAATAGGAAGGGGAAGAACCCGACATACTTATTAGGAGTTAAAATGATTATCAAGGAGATCTTGTGAAAATCTATAATGCTTTATTCAATAAGATAATGATACATGAAAAATGCAATACGATTTTCTATTTTCTGATTTCTATTTTTATAATTTAATGCGCAAATCAATATGTATCCAATGCAATTGGCGTGCCAAACCAATATTTTCAAGAAACATTACAAATCTTTTCAAATTTATTGACCTATATAGGTAAAAAAATATCCATTTAAAGCTATACAAATACATATTTATTGTTCAAATTTGAACATATTAAAATACTATTATTCAATTTCGCACACTTCTTGTAATATATTTAAAAAAAATATTTTTTTTCTGTAAATTTTTAGTTAATTTCGTTGTTCGTATACTTTTATTACATATCATATTGGAAAATGAGTTACACAATCGTTGAAGTAAAAGATAAAAAGCAAGTAAGAGATTTTGTATCTTTTCAAATAAATCTCTACAAGGGAAATCCCTATTATGTCCCCCCAATCGTAGCCGATGAGGTGAATAATTTCCTACCAGAAAAGAACCCCGGTTTAGGCGACGTAGATTGGAAGCTGTTCCTTTGCTATAGCGGTAGCCGTATAGTTGGCAGAGTGGCGGCACTCGTTAGCCCGCCGGCAAATCAAAAATATGGATATAAAAACTGTCGCTTTAGCTTCATTGACTTTATTGAAGATTATGAAGTTTGCAAGCTCCTCCTTGATACAGTTGTAGATTTTGCCCGCTCTCGCGGAATGACTACTGTAACGGGTCCGCACTGGTTAAATGACTTCGAAATGCAGGGAATGCTAATTATGGGCTTTGAGGAATTGGCTACCATAGCTTCTTTCTATAACTATGCCTATTATCCTGAATATTTGGAGAGATATGGCTTTACCAAAGATATTGATTACGTTGAGTATTTATCAACAACTCCTGCGAAAGGCGAAATTCCCGAAAAGCTCCTAAGAGTAAATGATTACGTGATTAAAAAGAATAATTTCAAGATAATTACTTATCCGAAAGTTCAGCAATACCTTGAGCGTGGAGAGGAAATATTTAGGTTACTTGAAGAAACTTTCTATGATAATTATGGAACTGTGCCGCTAAGCGATAAGCAAGTAACATATTATATTAAAAAATATATGATGTTTCTCAATCCAAAGCTAATTAAGTTGGTGGAAAATGACAAAGGCGAACTGATTGGTTTTGTGATAAGTATGCCGAATCTATCGAAAGCATTCCAAAAGGCAAAAGGTAAGCTCTTCCCGTTCGGGATTTTCCATTTAATTAAAGGATTAAGGACTTATGAAGTGATAGATTTCTATTTCGCCGGAGTTCGTGAGGATTACCGTGCAAAGGGAGTTGATGCTATCATCGCTACTGAAATTGTAAAAACAGCAATGGAAATGGGCTTTAAATACTCTGAATCCAATCAGGAATTAGAAAATAATGAGAGGGTGCAAGCACTCTGGAAATTCTATACTCCAAGACACCACAAAAGAAGAAGAATATTTAAAATTGAATTATAGAAATCAGAATACTCTATTAAAATAGATAAAAACAACTTATAAAATTGAAAAAACACATATATGGATTCAAATCGCCAAGAAAAGATAATTAGTATTATTAAAATGGAAGTGGTGCCAGCTCTTGGCTGCACTGAACCTATTGCTCTGGCTCTGGCTGTGGCAAAGGCAAATGAACAACTGAGCAACAAAGTGCAAACGATTAATGCCTGCGTTAGCCCAAATATTTACAAAAATGGAATGGGCGTTGGCGTCCCGGGAACGGGAATGGGCGGGCTAAATATTGCGGCTGCTCTTGGAGCAATATGCGGGAAATCCGCTGACCAGCTCGAAGTCCTGAAATATGTTAATCCTGAATACTTAGCAGAAGCAAAGCAAATGATAGCAGAGGATAAAGTCCGCGTTTCCCCGATGGATACAAAGCAAAAGCTTTATATTAAGGCGACTTGTAGCGACGGAACCAATACTGCCGAGGTAATTATCGAAGATACTCACGCCAATATCACCAAAGTGATTCTAAACGGCGAAATAATCGAAACTAAGCAAAAATCTGGCGAGCAAACTTCCGCAAATGAAGATGATTTTATTTTGAATTTTGATGATGTTTATAATTTCTCAATCAGCGTCCCAATAGAAAAAGTAGAGTTCATCCTCGATGGCGCGGAAATGAATTCCACGCTTAGCCAAATTGGATTAACTGAAAAATCAGGTCTGGGAGTTGGGGCAAATCTCGCTGCTAAAATCAAAGATATAGACGATAAGGAAGAGCTCATGCGCGCCGCAATGGCTCGCACTGCTGCTGCTTCCGATGCCAGAATGTCCGGAACAATGAACCCTGCAATGAGCACTGCCGGTAGTGGCAACCAAGGAATTACCGCGATGATGCCCGTAGTCTCAGCAGCGAAATCATTGGCTTCCACTCGCGAGCAACTTATAAGAGCATTGATTCTTAGCAATCTCATTGTAATTTATATGAAGAAGTATTTTGGTCGTCTCTCTGCGGCTTGCGGATGCGTCATCGCCTCTACTGGAGCGGCTTGCGGCGTTACTTACTTAATGGGTGGCGATGCTAAGCAAATAGATTACTCAATCAAGAATATGATAGGGAATTTAACGGGAATGATCTGCGATGGAGCAAAGCTCGGTTGCGCCTTAAAGGTAGCTACTGGGACTTCTGCTGCCGTGCAATCGGCATGCTTAGCAATGGATAATATCTGTATTTCGCAAAACGACGGAATCGTAGAAAGCGACACAGACAAGACCATCAGGAATATCGGGAAAATCGCCTGCGATGGTATGGAAAAAGTAGACGATACAATTTTGGAAATAATGATAAATAAAGATAGCGGAAGCTGCTAATTACAGAACTATACATTAGAAAAAAGGCATTAAATATAATTATACTTAATGCCTCTTTTGTTTTCTACATGTATTATTTATTGCTTATCTCCGTCTCGTCCGCATTTTTTTCTTCTTCCTGTTCCATTGCTTCCTTTTGAAGATGTGCTTGGCTCACGTCGCTTACGAAGTCATATTGTCCAGCATTGCCCGTAATAGCCTCAGCAATGGCACTCATTGAACTATAATCATCTGATTGAGCATCGAGTATAGCATCGCTATATAAATCGCTACAAGCAGTACTTGGGGCAAAATTAGCTATTATCGTCCTCTTCCCTTTCGATAATGTATTCAGGAAGTCGATTATCCCCGTTCTAATCGTATTCTTTACAGAATATGATGAAGGCGATTGGAATACAGAAATGATAATTACATCATTTTCGGAAGCAGCTTCTGCCAATAGATTTTCCGCAGCAGCATCCATATTATTATTAATAAACATCGCATCGCAATTACTTACCGTTTTGGACTGTAATTGCATTGTAAATTCCATAGCTTTATCAATTTCTCTATCATCGAGTAAAATTGATATTAATAGGAAGGATTCCGTTTCTTCTAATTTGTATGAATCTTTATCTTTTGATATGCCATCTTTACTTACTATTTTTATTGTTGATTTCGCCATTGAAAGCGCGGTTTCCGCATTGTCTTTTAATGAAGCACCAATACTCGGCAATGAGTTTAATATACCATCGAGGAGACCGCACCAACGCTTAGCGTTGATTATTCTATCAAAGGATAGCTTTACTTGCTCCTCGTCTATCTTTTCTATCTGCTGCAAGATTTTATCATAAGCAGCGACGGGATCTTCCGGCATCAATAGAACGTCTGCTCCGGCTTCCAGCGCCATATAACTTGCTTCGCCATTGGGATATTTTGATTCTACTGATTTCATTTCAAGCGCATCGGTAACGATTATACCTTCATATTTTAACTTTTTTCTAAGGAAATCAGTTATTATTCTCCGCGAAAGCGTAGCAGGTAGATTGCTCGGATCCAGAGATGGCACCGCCAAATGACCAACCATCACGCTTGGCACTCCATTCTTTATAGCTGCAAAGAATGGCACTAACTCATTATTCACGAGCTCTTCCATACTTTTGCTTAATTTCGGTATGCTAATATGAGAATCTTCCTCTGTGTCGCCATGACCGGGGAAATGCTTGGCGCAGGAGAGCATTCGCTCGCTTGTAGCTGCATCAATATAAGCATTGATGAATTGGCTGACTGCTATCGGATCATTTGAATAAGAGCGGATGTTGATTATTGGATTATTTGGATTGCTATTTACATCTGCTACGGGTGCTAAATTCCAAAATATTCCACAACTCTTTGCTTCCAAAGCTGTGATTTTGGAACATATATAGGCATTACCCGGGAAATTAGTGCTGCCGATTGCCCCAGCTCTTGGGAATATTGTAGCATCGGGGAAGCGCATACCCATACCATTTTCCATATCGCAGGAGTATAATAAAGGCACTTCGGAATATTTGCTTAATTCTTGGACGATTGTCTGCATTCTCTCCATCGTTGGAAAGAAAACGCAAAAACCACCAACGCCCATTTCTACGAGCTTGATATAATATTCCTTTTTGCTTTCCCATTCATTTACGTTGAGGCGTGGGAAAATCTGTTGCGCAATGCGCTTTTCTATGCTATAGCTTATGTAATTTTGCATATATAATAAGTAACGATTTAAAACGGTGTCCAAAATTTTAATTGAATGGAGCAAACCAATAATTAGCCTAAAAAGGCGTCCAAAATTATGATTGAATGGAGCAAACCATCAATGAACTAAAACGGCGTCCAAAAGAATTGCATAATCGGCAGAGGGAAACCACCAATTAAGCCTAAACCCACATCGGCAGCGAATCTATTATTTGAGAAACGCATTCCCGTTAGCACAGACGTTTGCTTATAATTATTAATATCTCCGTTAATGACTTCAACGAACAAATGGGGTCCTTTCTCGCTCAATTCCTTATCCAATGCTAAAGTAATACCGAAGGCTCCGTCCATAAATGGATATGTCCAGAGATAGCTATTAAAACGATAATCGTAAATATCGCCACCTTTGAATTTATAAAAGAGATTTGAGGAGATAATTGTGGTGCCAAAATCTAAGGAAGCTCCGAGGAAAGCGTGCCACATTTGCGAGCCTTTGCCAATTCTGGCGAAATTCACTCCCGTAGCAATCGCAAATTTTCCCAATCTATTATCGATAATATCATTGAAGATAGTAGCTTTTGCGTTTATATAAAAGACTTGGCTGTCATAGTTTGTGGCAGGTAAAATTGAATGCGCCCCCATTATCGAGAAATATTTTGTTATCCCGAATCCAGCATTCACGAGGGCAAGTTCCGTAAGCCCAGCGAAGTGGTCATTTTCAATCGGATACGCCGTCGGCAATAGTAATGAACGATTTTGGTATCTGTAGTAATTGCTCCCCGTGCGAATATCTTTTATTTGCTCTTCATAGATGATTGCTTTGCCCAAATCGCTATCTATCTTCAAGCCCAGCCCGTATTCTTTATCATCGATGAACTCCGAGACCTCGCCACTAATTATATCCCCATTGTTGAGATAGATTATGCAGTAATATCCGATATTGAGCTTCTTGCTTTCTATTATTCCCGTATTTGCCAGAGAAAGGCAAAGATTAAGGAAGAAGAACAGAGTTATTAAAATGGTCTTTTTCATATAATTTCCAATAGATATTTGGGAACTAAGACAGAAATTGATATAAAAAAAGCCGCTTTTATAGCGGCTTTATAGTAGCGGGGGCAGGACTCGAACCTACAACCTTCGGGTTATGAGCCCGACGAGCTACC
>CAZGXC010000095.1:0-8954 GCA_964529535.1 uncultured Hyphomicrobiales bacterium
TGATCCGCACATTCAAAGACGCAGGGGCTGAAATCTCTTGGTCTGGATGCAATCCTCTTTCTACAAATGATGCTGTGGCTGCGGCTCTCGCAGAAGAAGGCATCTCAATGTATGCTTGGTATGGAAATCATGAAGATTTCTATTGGTGTATTGATAGAACTATCGACTTTAAGCCACACCTAACTCTCGACGATGGTTGCGATTTAATTAATACCGTCCACGAAAGATACGTTGATTTAGCTAAAAATTACGTAATCGGTGGAACTGAAGAAACTACAACTGGTATTCATAGACTACGCTCTCGCGCTGCTGCTGGAAATCTATATTATCCTGTTTATGCTGTAAATGATGCAGAAACAAAGTGGGATTTTGATAACGTCTACGGAACTGGACAATCAACTCTTGACGGTATTCTTAGAGCTACTTCTGTGCTGCTCGCTGGCAAAAACTTCGTAGTAGCTGGACACGGACACTGCGGCACTGGCGTTGCTATGCGCGCAAAGGGAATGGGAGCAAATACCATTATCACTGAAATTAAAGCGACTGCTGCCCTAAAAGGTATTTTGCAGGGACACGAAGTGATGACTATGGACGAAGCTGCTAAGGTTGGCGATGTATTCGTTACTGCTACGGGAGTAAAGGATATTCTTAGAAAGAATCATTACGAATCTATGAGAGATGGGGCTATTATCTGCAACACTGGGCATTATGATGCAGAAATTAATATCCCAGAGTTAGACGCAGTTTCTACATCGAAAAGAACTATCCGTCCAAATTGCGAAGAATATACTCTTAAAAATGGGAATAAAGTATTCTTGCTTGCTCAGGGTCGCTTAGTTAATCTTGCAGCTGCCGAGGGACACCCTTCAGAAGTTATGGATATGTCTTTCGCAAATCAGTTTATGAGCCATTGGCGTTTGGTGGAAGCTCACAAATCTGGAACAAAGCTACCAATTGAAGTGATTGATCTGCCTGCAGAACAAGATGAGTTCATCGCAGAGACCAAGCTAAGCGCAATGGGCATCTCTATCGATAAACTCTCTGATGATCAGTTGGCTTATATAACTGATTATAATCAAGGGACATAAGATCCATAGGGCTTTTTCCCTATCATTCACAGAAATCATATTAAGCAAACTCTTTGTTTTAAAGGGTTTGCTTTTTTTAATAAAATATTATTTGCATTTTATAGGGATATGTCCTAACTTTGCATCCTGTAGGGTTAATTAACCCCAATTACAATTTTTATTAAATATTTTAAAGGAGATATTTTATGTCTAAATTCTCAAAATTATTTGTATTAATGCTGATTGGAGTAACAGCTCAATTCCTTACTCCGAATATCTTTGCCCAAGTAGAACCTCCAGCTACAGGACAAGAGTATCGCTATCAAATTATCGGACCCGCGAATCCATTTCCACAAATGGGACCTTGGCAAACACAGCAAGTTCTATATGAAACCTTAGTCATCGACGGATGCACTGTCAAAGTTGTTGTCGAATGGTCAGCACGTTTTTCTTATGCTCAAGAACGTGAATTATACATCAGTAGGTTAAGCGTAATAGCGGACAGTAAGGAATGCTTTGATAAAATTGAAAAGTACAAATTCCAAATTATTGATAAAATTACTTTGGCGATGGCAAGTAAAGCCAAAGTACCGCATATAAAGGATATCAATGGTACACCAACAACTATTATTGAACACTGGGGGTTTAATATTAAACTTTGTGATAACGACATAGAACCAACTGTTGCTTTTAGATTGTATGTAAACTCATGTGGTTATGAAACACTTACATACGATATTAAACTTAGAGGGGATGTATATACTTTTGCTCCTTGTAATACAAGCTCCTTTTGCAGAATAAAATACTCTTATTGTTATAGATTAGTAAATGGAAAACTCGAATTAGTTGAAAAAGTCACGATATTAACAAATGATAATATTTATCCTTGCCCTCCTGAAGAAGAGTATTATGACGAAAAATCTAAGTCAATGAAGTGGAGAACATGTTTAGATAAGAATTGCGAATTAAGAAAAAGTGGCACCTTTATTATCAACACAGGGGATGGCGGTATTAATAAACCAGATAGAGAGAATTATGACCTTAATACTAACGATCCAATGGTGAGGTAACTACATGAAAACTAAAATCTTGACAACAAATATTCTGTTCGTATCATTTGTTATATTAATGATGGGAACAAATGTTGCAGAATCTAAGCTCTTTCATCATATATATACAGCAGATAATATTAATTTGAGATTTCCAGCCTTAGGTCGTCATTTTTTCGATAACAAAGGCAATCATTTAGTTCAAGTATCTGATTACTTTTATAAGATAATGAATAATCCTTTACAATTTAACAATTCGGACTTCGAGCTATATCTCGATTCTTCTTACTCACCAAGAAACGAGTATGACCAAATTCAGGGCGTCCCAGTCAAAATGGATAACTATGGGAATCTTATCTATTTCTATAATTCAAATTTTATGAATTATAAGGTTTATGTAGTAAATAAGGAAAAGAATTTTAAATATTTCCTTGAGTATAAAGAAGCTCCAATGAACTGGAATTTAACTCGAGATTATAATATTATTGATGACCACATGTATTTCAAAACTGGGTTGATAGGCTTTCCGTATATGTATTATCTATTATATGATAAGGTATCAGAAAAATGGACATGGGATTCATCACAACATATAGACTTCCCCCAAAAATGGAGTGTTAATACTCCGCTTTCTTACGTCCTTGGGAAAAAAATCATGATTCCATCTGATAGTGGTTTAGTAGTATATAACCATGAAACCAAAACTTATAAGCTACATAAATTCCCTGAACTTGAAATATTAATATCTAAAAATGGTGAAGGAGTTGGTATAAGTAGTGCGTCTATTGACACAACAAATAAAATAGCTACGATAGCTCTTATTGCAAAAAAGCGAGCTCAAATAATGCAAATATATGATAAAGATAGCGTTAGAATTTGGACTATGCCTCACATATTAACACCAGCAATAGAGGAGCGTCCAAATAATATAGACGCATTAATTATTCCTAATAGAGCTACTCCAATTGATATGAAGCAAACACAATTTATTTTTGCGACCCTTGGGAATTTCATCTATTGGTCAAAAGAAGTTGGATTCAAGAACATCCCTCACGATCCTGCAATTTTTGATACTGTTGATTGGATTTACAAAGGTCCATTCTATGCAATGTCTGATGACACTTTGCTTTTCTCAGCTGGTGACAAGACTTATGTAATAAATACAAAGGAATTTGTAAAGACTTTCAACGATGATTTTCCCTATAAGAATTGGAAAAGTTCTGTAGAAGATTGGCATATACCCGGAGTTCCAATGATGGAGATTTATGGGGTCAGTCCCTCTCCAGCATCAAGCCACTTAGATGTAAACTACTTCCTTGATGCCAATCATAGCGATTTACGCATTAAAATATTCGATAATTCAGGAAAGGAACACCCCGCCCCTCCTTACGAAATTACTCGTCAGGTTGGGATAGATAGGACAATTCGCTTAAATTTTGCGAATCCCTTACCACCCGGTGTTTATATCTTGCAATTAGAAGAAAATCGCTATAAATGCACTCAAAAATTTATCGTAAATTAGCCTAATATTTAAGACCAAATTATAACTCAAATTATAACTAACATTAAAGCTATCCTCTTCGCAGTGGATAGCTTTAATGTTATTAATATAGCTTTAATTAAATAAATATTTCCAGAAATATTACTTTTTGGGATAATCAATAAATAGAATTTTATTCTCATTCCTATCATTGATATTTTTCCATGATTTCAAATCAAGCTGAATAGACGCAACCGCACAAGTTGGCATATCTCCGATATTTTGCCCGAGCAGAACGCTCACTAAATGCGATATTACGGGGTTATGCCCGAAAACGACAGCGGAATTAATATCATCACTTATCTCGCTAATAATATCGAGCCAATCAGAAGTGTTTCCGCTATATAGCAAGAGTTCCTGCTGGATGTTTTCCTCTGGATATTTCATTTCTTTTGCGAATACCTTGCAAGTAGCAATCGCTCTCTTTGCTGGCGAAGAGATAAAGATTTCTGGAGCGACACCCTTTTCTTTGAAGCGTTTAGCCATTTTGGGTGCGTCTTTCTCGCCTCTTTCATTTAGCGGACGCTCGAAATCGCTTGATGCTCCGGAGTTCCAATCAGATTTTGCGTGGCGCACTAATATTATATTTTTCATTATTTACTTGCTTTCTGAAATACTTTTTATAGTGTGTTAAAATAACATAAAAGAGGTATTAATGTTCAATTTTAATTTTCTCGAACATTTCTCTCTCTGCATTTGCGGATTGTATTACTTTCTCTGCGTTAGCCTTATCTCTTCTCTTGTAATAAGCAGTGCTTAGGACTCTGGCAATATTGTCTCTGATGTTATTTCTATCATTAATATTCTCCACTTGCATCCATGCTTTTTGGTCGAAGTAAGTCCTTAGCTTGCTAATAGCAGCTTTCGGATTTTTCACGGTATCCTTTTCAGCAGCTTTGATAGCAGACCATAGCACACCGCTAACGTTTCTTGTTTTGCTTTTTTCTTCACCGCTATATCTATTGAAGCTTTCAATTTTATTCTTCAGCTTATTCAGAGTTTCTTTATTTGCTAAGTCGTATTGCTTGAATTTCATTCCAATTGCGGGACGCACCCTTATGACTACGTCATTTGGGCTATCTCCGAATCCTTTGCTTTCCAATTGCGATACTAATCCGCTAATTGTAGAGGCATCGAGATTCGTCTCGACGAAAGCCAAAGCCCCACGAATCAAAATATCGCCCAATACTCCAGTTGCTTTATCGAAGTGTTTTAATAGGACTTGCCTAATGAATTGCCCTTGGTTGTAGCATCTTTGGTAATCATCGCCGCCCAATCCCTTGCGCGAGCGCAGAACTTGCAGGGTAGATTTACTATCTTTAAATCCTAATAATTCTAATATTCCCATTGCTTGCGAGAAACCAAATTCAACGTAGTAATCTATTTTATCTAATCGGGCAATTCTTGCAGCTTCTTTCATATAAGCAGCTCTTCCCCGTCCAGCTCTAACGATTGTCAGCTTGTTTTGTCCGCTTGAATCAGGCATTCTGGCATCGGCAGGAGTATCCCTCGGAATAGATGTAATTTCTATAATTCCAGTTTCTGGCATAATGGAAAGGATATGATTAGCATCGGCGTGGTTAGAATTTGTGCCGATTCTATTATCCAAGCCAATAATGGAGATGTTTATTCTTCTACCTGTAAATACTTTCTTGGGGGATTTGCTGCCGGCTTGGTCATCTACCTTTGCTTCCACTCCTCCAGTGGTAACAGTAGCCATAGTGCTTGCCGAAGCATCAGCCGTCAGATTAACTGTATCGCTCGCATTGCTAACGATGATAGCTTCTTCCTCCGTGCTATCTCCATCTACTGTAACCGCATTTACGAAGTTAGTATCGCTTAGCAAGAGTGAATCTTTATCGAGGTTTGGGTCATTGTATGGATTGTAGGCATTCGCTACGTTGCTACTGCTTTCATAATATTTAGAGATAGAGAAATAACCAATAAACCCGATTAACAATAATAGCGGAATAATATATTTCCATTTACTGCTTTTCTCCGAGGATTTCTCACTTGTTTTTTTGTTGCCGTCTTTGCTCATTTTAAGTATTTTCAGATAATTTTTTTTAACAATTCAAAAAGGACTACAAAATTATGAAATTTTTGATTATTAATTGTTAGGATATTGTATATTTTTTCACATAAAATTGATATTTTTGCATATTATTTATTAACCAAGCTAATTAAGTGCTATGAAATTGATGAAATTCGCAAATGGCGAAGATATAAAATTAGAGAATATATATTGCATCGGGCAAAATTATTCCGAACATAATAAAGAAATGGGAACAAAAGAATTTGGCGATGTCGTCATTTTCATGAAGCCAACCTCTGCCGTTATTTATAACAATGAAGAGGTGATTATACCATATATCTCCAACAATATGCACCACGAAGTGGAGATGCTGATTGCCATCGGCAAAGATGGGTATGATATCACTCCAGAGCAAGCAAAAGATTATATTGCTGGCGTGGGAATTGGCGTGGATCTCACTTTGCGCGATGTGCAAAACGTAGCGAAAGAGAATAAAAAACCTTGGGGAATAGCCAAGGGCTTCTATACTTCCGCTCCAATTTCCGATTTTGTGGATATTCGCGAGCATAGCTCCTTCCATCATGATTTAACCCTCGAGGTGAATGGTGAAATCCGCCAAAAAGGCAACACCGCGGATATGATGCGTTCCGTGGAGGAATTAGTCTCTTATATTTCAAAAGTATTTTCTTTGCAGCGCGGCGACCTAATCTTTACTGGAACGCCAGCGGGAGTTAGTCGTTTGCAGAGTGGGGACAAAGTCCGCGCCATCTTAGGCAATGGATTAGCAGAGCTTTCTTTTGGGGTAAGGTAGGATTTACTATTTTCCCATAAACTCAAACTAATTATAGGTGCTAAATCGTTTATATTAGCACCTATTTATATATTTTCAATTGAAGAATAAATGAAGATTTCCCATATAGAATGCTCGAATATTAAGAGTTTTAAAAACCTATCAACAGATTTGATAGATTTCAATGTTATTATTGGTCTTAATGGTTCTGGGAAATCAAATTTTATCTTGATTTTCAAGATAATTAAGGATATTTTAAGTTCCTCTCTCGAGCAAGCTCTCAATAATCAGGGGGGGATTGCTCAGCTTTCTAATTATTTTTCACAAGCAGAAGACAGGACTATCCATCTTAATTTTGCTTTGCAATTAGCTTCGGAACTGGAAACTTCCCTGAATATTCGGGGCAATGAATATCGCGCAAGAATAGAGAAAATCGACTGTGATTTTAAATTTAATTCTAACGATCAAAATAGTATAAATATTATTAGCGAGGAGCTAAATCTTGCGATTGAATACTTGGATCCATCATGCGATATTGCGAAATCATTTTTAAATATCACTCGCAATTCCGGCGGCATAAATATCGTGCTGAATAATCATCATAAGGAAGCTATCCATAATGATAATAAGCATAATGAGCAAAGTAATAATTACACTCTCGATGATCTTTTCCCAAATATAGAGCTGTTAAAGAGCAGGAATTTACTTAGCAGCGATCTGATTATTCACCAAGTATTTTCGGATCTATTCAATATAGATATTAGGACTTCCGCCGCGCAACAAATCTCCATTTATGAATTTGAGCAGGATTTACTTGCTGCTATTAAATTCAATCCACTTATTAAAGACGAAAAAGAAACGAGCGATCAATATACAGAACTACTTTGTAAAGTGCTGAATGACCCGAACAGCCGTCGCCAGTATTTTAATCTTTTGAATTATGTGCTACCCGATATTGAAGATGTGAAGGTGCTTCCCGATGGTATTTCCGGACAAAGCATCGTCGTGAAAGAACGCTACCATACTTCTTACATACCGGCTCATCTTTTGTCCAATGGCACTCTTTTCCTGATGATCATTATATTATCTCTCTATTTTGATAATAAATATTTAACCATTTTCGATGAGCCCGAGCGCACTATTCACCCGAATGTTATTTCCAAAATTGTGGATATGATGAAAGATGTCTCTAACTTTAAGCAAATCATCCTCTCCACTCATAATGCGGAAATAGTAAAAAATTCAGGAATAGAGAATATACTATTGATTTCTCGCGACCAAGAGGGATACTCTCAATTATCCCACCCAACAAATAGAATCGATATTGCCACATTCCTCGAAAATGATATAGGTTTAGACGAGCTATTTGTGCAGAATATGCTTTAGTCCGATTCCGTATTGCTTTAACCTACCATTATTATTCATTATGATTATTAACGATGATAATTTTGGTATTGATTTCATTAAAATAGAATACATTCAATAATATAATGCAAAATAAATTATTTCCTTCGCTTAGCGATATTCCAAAAGAATTAAGGATTGATAAATCTATTGAGCAAAATTCTTCCCTCATTGATGGCAAGATTGTTCTGCTCGATACAGAGTTCCAAGATGTTTGCTCCCCGATAGCCATCAGGCACGGCAATGAATTGAAGCCAATCCGCTTGGGTAGCCATCCATTAATGAATCATCAAATCGCAATTGAGACTCTCGATTCATCAATCAAAGCATACAATAGCAATGAATGGAAGAATAAAAGCATTCAATATAGAATAGACTGCGTCCGCACCTTTATTGATAATCTACTACAATATCGCGATGAAATCATCAAATTACTGATGTGGGAAAGCTGCAAACCATTGCCAGAAGCAGAAAATGAATTTGCTAGAACTATAGAATACACACTACTGACTTTAAACGCTTATAAAGAAATGGAAAGCGACTCGCAAGTCCAAAAATCTGCAGGATTCGCCGGCAGGGTGATGAATACTCCAGTTGGAGTAGTCCTAACGATGGGACCAAGCAACTATCCGCTTTATGAGTCTTACTCTCTCTCTATACCGGCTTTATTGGCAGGCAATAGCGTTATAATGAAAATCCCGCGCTATGGTTCTTTGCTTCATCATCATATTATCGAATTGATGCGCGATGCCTTCCCAGCTGGAACTATTAACGTATTATTTGGGAAAAATGAAGACACAATAAACCCAATTATGCAGACGGGTAAAATCAATATGCTTGCGTATATGGGAAGTAATATGTTCGTAGAACCATTGATTTTGAGCCATCCGCGACCTTACAGAATGAAGAAATTGCTCGGGCTCGATGCGAAGAATCCCGCCATCGTCTTAGATGATGTCCATATTGCCGAAACAGCCAAAGAGCTAACACTTGGAGCTTTGGCATTTAATGGTCAGCGTTGCGCAGCCATAAAAATCATATTCGCTCATTCCAAAATTTATGATAAACT
>CAZGXC010000096.1:0-8953 GCA_964529535.1 uncultured Hyphomicrobiales bacterium
ACATTGTGAAAATCGGGGAGCAAGCACCGGACTTCACAATCAAATATACCAACGGCAAGCAGGAAAAACTCTCCCAATATCGCGGCAAGGTGATAATGCTCCAATTTACCGCGTCTTGGTGTCCGGTTTGTATCAAAGAAATGCCATTTATCGAAGAAGAAATCTATAAAGAGCATAAGGATAACAAAGATTTTGCAATCTTCGGTATTGATTTAAAAGAGGATAAAGCAACTATTGATAAATTCCGCAAAGCTACCAAAATTACATACCCAATAATTATGGATGAAGATGGAAAGATATTTGAATTATATGCGGAGAAAGATGCCGGAGTAACGAGAAATATAATCATCGACAAAGATGGCAAAATCGCCTTTCTGACCCGATTATTCCAAAGAGAAGAATTTGATGGAATGAAGGCGAAAATTGAAGAACTTTTGAAAAAACAATAAGAGAATAGAATAATGATACCTTTTTTACCTCTAATTTTCATACTGTATTTTTTAGCTGTAAATATATACAGCTTTTTCCTGTTTTATAGGGATAAAAATTCAGCGAAAAATAAAAAATTGAGAGTAAGCGAGAAGAAACTCCTTACTTTGGCTGCTATTGGTGGGAGCATCGGCGCCTTCTTTGGAATGATTTCTTTCCATCACAAGACGAAGCATCCTAAATTTAAAATCTTGCTACCTCTGTTTATTATAATTCATTTCGTTCTCCTCGAGTTAATTTTTTAGCGAGAGTGCGTCAGTAAAAGTTCAGGAAAGCAATACTAACTATTCACATTAACTTTAAAAGTAAATTGCAAGTTTTTCGTCTTAACTTAATCCAAATTTGGATGTGTAATAATGATAGAAAACGAAATCGAAAAATATAGACATTTATTAAATATAAATTCTCCCGAAGACCTCCGGAAATTGCCAATCGAAGCTCTGCCAGCCGTTTGTGGCGAAGTAAGAGATTATATGATTGATACAATTACGAAAATTGGTGGGCATTTCGGTGCAGGCTTGGGCGTAGTGGAGCTTACAGTAGCTCTGCATTATGTATATAATACTCCGATAGACAAGATTATTTTTGATGTTGGTCATCAGGGGTATCCCCATAAAATATTGACTGGAAGGCGCGATAAGCTACATACTATCCGCAAGAAGGGTGGACTTTCGGGCTTCCTGAAACCCGCCGAAAGCGATTATGATGCTTTTGGTGCTGGACACGCCAGCACAAGTATTTCCGCAGCTCTTGGAATGGCTACTGCTCGCGATTTGCGCGGAGAGGACAACAGAGTAGTGGCAATCATCGGCGATGGTGCGCTCACAGGTGGCTTGGCATACGAAGGCTTGAATAATTGCGGAGTGCAGAAAAGGGATATCACTGTTATCTTAAATGATAATAATATGTCCATAAATCCAAATGTTTCCGCACTTTCCGAATATTTTAATCAGATTTACTCTACTTCCACCGTGCAAAAGCTACGGAATAATCTCTGGGATTTCACAGAGAAATTCGATGCTATTGGCGATAGATTAAGAAAAGCTGCTACAAAGCTCGAAAATGGAGTAAAAGCCGTAATCACTCCCGGAGCATTATTTGAATCTATGGGATTTAATTACTTTGGTCCCATTAATGGAAATAACATTAATAAACTCTTGAGGACTTTACAATTAGTAAAAGACCTGAAGGGACCCGTCTTGCTTCACGTCGTAACGCGAAAAGGAAGCGGATATGAACCAGCGGAAAACGATAAGAAGTATTTCCACGCAATTGGAGTAATCGATAAAGAAACAGGTATTTCTACAAAAGCTATACAAAAAGATGCTCCTCCCGAATATTCATTAGTCTTGGGCGATGCTCTATGCGAATTAGCTGAGCAGAACAACAATATTATAGCAATAACAGCTGCGATGGCAGATGGCACTGGGTTAGATATTTTTCAACTAAAACATCCGCAAAAGGTAATTGATGTCGGCATCGCTGAGGAACACGCCGTAACTTTCGCAGCGGGCCTGGCAATGGCAGGAGCTGTGCCGATAGTCGCAATATATTCTTCTTTCTTGCAAAGGGCTTATGATCAAATCATTCACGACGTTGCGCTTCAGAAGTTGCCCGTAGTATTCGCTATTGATAGAGCGGGACTCGTAGGCGAAGATGGGCAAACACATCACGGACTCCTTGATATGGCTTTCCTTCGCACTGTAGTAAATATGATTATTACAGCACCGAAGGACGAGCAGGAGCTACGGAACTTACTGTATTCAGCGATATATCACTATAAGATGCCGACTGCAATTCGCTACCCACGTGGCAAAGCAATGGGTGTGCCGATAAAGCAATTTGAGCATATTCCATTGGGAACATGGGAAGTGATTCGCCAAGGCAAGGACATCGCTATTCTCGCCGTTGGTAAAATGGTGAATATTTGCGAAAAAGCTGCTGAAATACTTCAAGAAAAATATAATATTTCTGCCCACGTAGTAAATTGTCGCTTCGTAAAGCCATTAGATAAGAAGATGTTAGATTACATTTCTAATCACTTCTTCCATCTATTTACAGTAGAGGAAGGCACGGTTTGCGGAGGTTTCGGATCAGCAGTATTAGAATATATTTCCGAGAGGAAATTCAGCAATAGCGTCCAAGTAATCGGAGCGCCAGATACGATAATCGAGCATGGCACGCAAGACGAACTCCTTAAAATGATAGGTCTCGATGTAGATTCTCTCGTTGAGACGATTAAGCAGGGATATAAGGGATAATCAACTTGACACTATGATCAACTTGATATTTAAATCAACTTGATATTGTAAATAACATTATTCTATATAAAGAATAATACTCCGTATGAAAAAAATCATCACGGAGTATTTTTTTTTGCGGGGAGTATTAGATCTTATTTATTGCGCTGAATGATAAAATCTGCGAATTTAATTAAAGAATTTCGTGCCTCTGATTCTGGGAAAGCATTGATAATATCCATAGCTTTATTGATGTAGCTATTAGAAACTTCCTGCGCATAATCAATACCTTTTTTATCGATAACAAACTGAATAATCTCATCAATATCGGCTTGGGTTAGCTTCTCTTCTTTAATTAAAGATAAGTATTTATTTGCTTGTTCTTCGCTTGTTTGCTTTAATGCGAATAGTATCGGCAGGGTAAGTTTTTTCTCTTTCAGGTCATTGCCGGGAGTCTTGCCAGTTACCTCTGGATCCCCAATAAAATCGAGGATATCGTCTCTTATTTGGAATGCTATGCCTACGTGATCGCCGAAGTCAGAT
The DNA here is from genome assembly GCA_964529535.1 of uncultured Hyphomicrobiales bacterium. Taxonomy (GTDB): domain Bacteria; phylum Bacteroidota; class Ignavibacteria; order Kapaibacteriales; family UBA2268; genus CALLXS01. The sequence continues at coordinate 3,273 of CAZGXC010000096.1, forward strand.
AAAGCATTAATATCATCAACGCAAGCACCTCCGGCTATTGCTCCCAATTTGCAGCAAGTTGAAATTAGCGAAGCAGTCTTCCCTCGTATAATTCGGAAATATGTCTCTTCGCTTAAATCGATTTCGTTTGATTTTTGAATTTGTAGCAGTTCGCCCTCGCTCATCAATTGAATAGCGTGCGAAGTAGCTTTTAGAAATTCAAATTCATTATGGTCGAGAGCAGAGATTAAGCCCTTAGCCAAGAAGAAATCGCCAATCAGGATGGCTGTTTGATTACTCCAAATATTGTTGATGGTAACGTATCCGCGTCTCTTGTCCGCTTCATCTACCACGTCGTCGTGGATTAGCGTCGCATTATGAAACAACTCAAGCATCGCAGCCGCTACGTATGTGTTGTGCTTTATTGGGCTGAATAGCTGCGACGTCAGCAATACTAATATTGGTCTAATTTGCTTCCCTTTTGTCTTTGATAAATACTTAATAATCTGCTCAACGATTTCAATATCGGAGCTTAATAAAGTATCAAAATATTTATCAAATTCTTGTAAGTTTTGCTCTATAGGCTTGTATATTTCTTGAATTGTTACCATACAAAGTTATTTGTTATCGATTATAATTCTGCATTCTTATCAGATTGAGTAGCTTCTTATTACTAATATTCTAGCAACGATTTGCAAATATAAAGAAAAAAACTGACTAAATCGTCAATTATTTTCTTTATATGCACTGGAAAAGTAATGTCGAATATCAAATTTTCAAGGAAAATTTGATAACCTTCATTCGTAATTCGTAATTATTCATTATGCATTATTCATTATGCATTATGAATTATGAATTAGTGTAATTCTTCAAATATGCCAGCTTTTTTATTTTTTTGGCAATTATCCCACAAGAAGTATCTGCCATTCATAGCAATGTACACCCCCGGAGGCAAAGTCTGCACAAATGCGACAGCCGAACCCAAATTAAACAAACCATCGGAACTTCCGAATTTATAAGGGATCATCGCACCGGTCAGGATAATAGTTTTATCATTTACTTTTTCTGCGATGACTTTCGCAGTTTCTACCATGGTATCAGTTCCGTGAGTAATAATTATTTGCTTTTCATCGCATTTAGCGCAATTATCAGCAATAAGCTCTCTATCCTCATCTTTCAGATAAAGGCTATCAATCATCATCAGGGTTCTGATGTCTGTTTGCACAAGGCATCTGCCGAGGCTTAGCATCTCTTTTAAATGGGAGTCTTTAAAATACAGTTGCCCATTTAATTCATTATATTCTTTATCGAATGTGCCGCCAGTAATAAATATCCTAATTGACATATTATAATTATAGTATTCGTTATTAATAATACGGTATACATAAACGAATACCGCCTATTTTTATGTTAAATTTAATTTAAATAGAAATAATATTTTGCCTCACTGTTCATGTTCTGCTAAAATCGTTTTCCACTTTCCTACAATTATTTCATAATCTCGGAATAATTTCGTAATTTTACGTTCCTAAATTTTAGAAAATCTAATTGTAATTAATAAATTATTATGAAACGCAGAATAAACATAATTTCAGCAATTATTATTGCTTTTTTAGCAATTTATAGTAGTGGAACAGCCGGTTCCAAATTCCTTACTTACGAAGAAGCTATGAAGTTCCGAGCAATGCGCGGGCAGATTATCAGCGAAGACGGCAAGTATGTAGCTTATGCGACATATCCAGATAGAGGAGACCACGAGGGCTTCCTCTATTCATTCGAGAGGGACACCACTTATTCCATTCCGTTGGGCTTCAGCGCAAAATTTAATAAAAGTGGAGAATGGACTTTCTTCGTTACGCGCCCAAAAGCCGTAGAATTTGAAAATGCGGAAAAAGAGAAACCAAAAAATGGATTAACCATCGTGAAAAATTCCGATGGGAAGCAAACGAATATAAAAAACGTCGGGAAATTCAAAGAAAGCAATGATGGAAAATGGCTCGCTTATGAATTAGAAGGCGCAGCCCCTGCCAAACCAGATGAAAAGAAAAAGAATCGTCCAGTAGGCAAAACTATTGTCTTGCGTAACCTACCAACCGCATCAGAAATAGAGATTAGCGACGTAAGTGCTTTTGAATTTGATAGCACAGCTCGATTTTTCTCTTACGCAAGAGCAGATAAAGATGCTAAATCAAATGGATTGTATATGATTGATTTCGAGGCTACATTCGCTCTGCCAAAGAGAATCGATGGAACAGAGAGCAGAATGATAGCAAACCTAACTTGGAATAATAAGAAATCAATATTAGCTTTTACAAATGGTAGCGAACGTTTTGATGGCAAACCAGATTCAAACAACCTATGCTTATATTATCCAACTGGGCATATTCTTGATACTGCCATAGAAGCAGATGAATTTGAAAATAACTGGACTATCCCAAGCATCAATAAACTACAATGGACAGAGGACGGCGAGAGATTATTCTTCGGAACAAAAGCCTACGCTGACACTTCTGAATATTATGATAAAATTAAATTTACAGATACTTCATATTATAGTATAGATACTATTCGCAAGCAAACCCAACTCGATATGTGGCACGTGAATGATCCACGCATCAAACCATTCCAAAAAAAATGGTGGGAAGAGAATAAAGATAGGACTTTCGCTGCGTATTTTGATTTAAAGACAATGGAGTTCAAGCAACTCGCAGATGAAAACTTGGACGAAGTAATGCCCGTAGATAACCCGATTTATACTATCGGCTGGACTGATGTCCCATATTTATATCGAAGCACCTGGCAGCTTGGCGAGGGCGATTTATATAAAATCAATTTGCTAACTGGAGAAAGACAAGTATTAGCAAAAGAAATAAGCGAACCGGGAAAGATTTCACCTTTGGGTAATTATACAGCATATTATAAAGAAAAGAATTGGTATCTTCATAATAACAAAACGAATGAGACTGTAAACCTTACGTTGCAGATGAAAGTCCCATTCTATAACGAAGATCACGATACTCCAAATTTACCAAGCTCTTATGGTCTCGGCGGATGGTTGGATAACGATGAAGCTGTTTTGATTTATGATAAATATGATATCTGGATGTTCTATACAAACAATCCAAACTCACCGCTTTGCGTAACTGATGCCATTGGCAGAAGAACAAAGAACTCATATAGAATAATAAATTCAGACAAAGAAAAGAAAAGCTATAGCAAAGATGAAGTAATACTACTATCTCAATACGATACTTGGAATAAAAACCAAGGATTAGCAAGTCTGCAGCTAAATATGATAGGCGTGAATAAGATACAAATGGAAAGCAATTTACTGAAATTCGTAGCAAAAGCAAAAAATGCCGATAGATATATATTCACAAAAGAATCTTATGATGTATTCCCAGACCTATGGACGAATGACTCAGAACTAAAAATAGCAAAGCAAATTACGAATATTAATCCGCAAATTAGCGAATTTAATTTCGGAAAAATGAGAATAATGGACTTCGTTTCAGCTGTGGGAGACACTTTGCAGGGATATTATGTATTGCCTGATAATTACGACCCAATGAAGCGTTATCCAGTCGTTATATTCTTTTATGAGATAATGAGCGACGATGCCCATAAATATATGAACCCTTGGAATAATCACTTACCGCAAGGACCAATGTATGCAGGCGACGGATATGTAATGTTTTATCCAGACGTGAAATTCCGCACTGGCAGCCCTGGACAATCATCACTCGATTGCTTAATCCCAGCATGCAGGAAATTAGCAGAGCTTGGCGTAGCAGATACTAACGCAATAGGGCTTTGGGGGCATTCATGGAGCGGCTATCAAGCAGCTTACATTATTACCCAAACAGACTTCTTCAAGTGTGCAGTAGCTGGAGCAGCCGTAGGAAATATGACGAGTGCGTATAGCGGGATTAGATTCGGTTCAGGATTAGCCCGCCAATTCCAATATGAATACCAGCAGAGCCGCATCGGTGGAGCATTGTGGGACTCTCTCGATGCGTATATTCGCAATTCCCCTGTTTTCTTCGCAAATAAAGCACACACGCCAATATTATTAGAATTTGGAAATGAAGATGATGCAGTGCCATATTCACAGGGCGTGGAGCTATTCCTTGCACTTCGCAGAGCGCAGAAAAATGCAATCATGCTCGAGTATCGCAACGAACCACATCACCCACGCAAGTATTTCAATCGCTTGGATTATGCAATCAGAATGAAGGAGTTTTATAACACCTATCTGAAACATCAGCCAGCACCCGAATGGATACAAAAGGGAATAGAATTTAGAGGAAAATAATCAAAGAAGAAATTAAGGATAATTCAAAATTTCTAAACAATAAATTATTATTCTTTTTGGATATGTAAATATTTTTTCGTAATTTTGCTGTCCTAATTAATAGAAAAATATAGCAGTATTTAATAAATCATTAAAATTATTAGCAGGACTAATATGACAAAAGCAGATATAGTAGATGAAATTGCAAAAGCTACAGGATTAACTAAACTCGAAACTAAAGCGGTAGTGGACGGAGTGTTCGCCAGTATTGTCAACGCTATTTCATCAGGAAAAAGAATTGAATTAAGAGGGTTTGGCGTTTTCAAACATAAAACAAGAAAACCCAGAATGGCAAGAAATCCAAAATCTGGTGAGTTAGTTCCATTGGACAAAAGATATGTGCCTGTATTTAAACCTTCTCCCGAGTTTTTACACAAGGTGAATGATGCTCTTAAAAACTCACCGAATAACACAGAAAACAATTAATAATATAGTTAAATAAACAATTTTTTAAAGGAGCAAATATGCCTTGCGGAAAGAAAAGAAAACGTCATAAGATGTCGACTCACAAGAGAAAGAAAAGACTACGTAAGAATCGTCATAAGAAGAAATAAATAGTTAAGGCTACCCGAAATTTTTCAGGTAGCCTTAATTGTTTTTAAGTTAATAGTTCTTTTATTAGAATCCTAAAACTCACTAAAATGAACATCATCTTCCTTAGTATCTGTAGCATGCTCGCCAAAGTGATTTATGCTAATCAAATACTCATTAATTGCGTGAGCAGCTTTTCTGCCTGCACCCATTGCTAAAATTACAGTCGCTCCACCGGTTACTATATCGCCTCCGGCAAAAACTCCTTTTTTATTGGTTTGCATCGTGTGCTCATCTACGATAATATTGCCCCATTTATTTGTCGCAATATCTGGTGAAGTTCTACCGATAATTGGGTTCGAGCCATTGCCGATAGCAATCACAGCTGCATCAATCGGAATCTCTTCGATAGCTCCTTCGATTGGTATTGGCTTCCGTCTGCCACTATCATCGGGTTCGCCGAGTTCGCATTTTTGAGTGATAATTGATTTTAAATAACCGTTTTCATCACCCTTAAATTCAAGTGGAGCAAGCAGGGTCAGCAGTTCTATACCTTCCTCTTTTGCGTGATGAATTTCCTCGCGTCTTGCTGGCATTTCTGCTTCAGTTCTGCGATAGATTATCATTGCTCTTTTTGCTCCGAGCCTTTGTGCTGTGCGCACAGCATCCATCGCAGTGTTTCCACCGCCGAATACTGCTACGTTTTTACCTCTAACATCATAAACAGGAGTATCATTCTCTGGGAATTTATACGCTTTCATTAGATTCACGCGGGACAGGAACTCATTTGATGAATAAACACCATTTAAATTCTCTC
>CAZGXC010000097.1:0-2058 GCA_964529535.1 uncultured Hyphomicrobiales bacterium
AAGGTATAGTCTAATTTCGCTAAAAGTTCGCAGAGTGTCATATTTAAAATTGTATTGTTGCTAAAATTGAGCTAAAAATTAAGTTAAATTCTTCCTGAGTTGGTAGCTGTTTCCCCCGAAAAGTCATCGGGATAAGAGAAAATTCATAGTAAGTTCCGGAACTTGAAACAAACACCGCAGAGCGACATTTTTCTGTATTAGCAGAGGAAATATAATCATATTGTCCAAATTCAAGAGGTCCCATAGTAACTTTTGAAGTAGAACCAATCTGCTTGATGCTTCCCGCTGATTTATTCAGTTTCTTATTGAAAAAGATTCTTGCTAATCCAATTACTCCCTCGCGGCGAATGATTTCCATTGATTCCGGCGATGGGGATTGCTTAGTAAAAACAGCAGCCAAAGTATAATCATTATTCGAAGCTGTAGCGAAAATATCTGCAGAAGTATCATCGAGGATATTAATAAAAAACCAATCCTTCGGCAAAAAGGCTATCATATCGCCTTCGCCAGAGCGAACTATCTCATCGCTCATAGTCATTGCCGGCTTTGGACTTAAATTAATTATTTGTTTATCGCTCGATTGCTCTATCGTATCATTCTTTACTACAATACAAGATGTAAATGCAACTGATAAGGCTATCGTTAGGATTATTTTTAAATTCTTCATTTATCGTATTTTATTAAATATGCACACTTTTATATATACAAAATTAACACTTTAATACTTATTAGTCAAATATTTATTAGTCAAATTGTATAAAGAAATTATTATTCTAATGAAGTTTAGAATAATTTCCTGCGGAAATGGCAATAGGGTTTGCTCCCCTTTTTGGCATAGTAATCTTGATGATATTCCTCTGCTGGATAGAATTTTGTGGATTTAATCACCTTTGTTGCTATTTTCATTCCTCTATTTTCAAGAATATTTATCAGTTTTTCGGCTGTGCGCAATTGCTCATCATTATCATAGAAAATCACAGAATGATATTGCTCGCCAATATCGGGACCCTGCCCATTCTCTTGAGTTGGGTCGTGCAATTCAAAAAAATACTTTGCTAATTCCTCATAGCTAATAACTTCTGGATTGTATAATATCTCTACAGCTTCTTGGTGTCCCGTTTCGCCTGTGCAAACTTCCTGATACGTCGGATCAACCTTATGACCGCCTATATACCCACAGCGAATAGAATGAACACCCTCTAATTGCTTAAACAGGGCTTCCACACCCCAGAAGCATCCAGCTGCAAATATTGCTTTTTCTGCATGGCTCGGAATCGCCGCAGGAACGAAATCCATAGAAAGCGAATTGACGCAATGCCTTACGTTCTTCTTCGTTTGTCTCTCGCCCTCGAAGACGTGCCCCAAATGCCCACCGCACTTATTGCACACTATCTCAATCCGCATGCCATCGGCATCTGGCACACGTTTGATAGCATTGGGAATCTCATCATCGAAAGAAGCCCACCCACAATGCGAATTGAATTTATCATCGGACTGATATAACTCCGCTCCGCAATTTTTGCAGATGTAAGTGCCTTTGGCTGTAGATTTCCAGTATTTCCCGGAGAATGGCGGCTCAGTAGCTTTATTAATGATTACGCTCTCCTCTTCGGGAGTAAGCTGTTTATTTATTTTTTCTGGTTTGCCCGCATTGCAGGCACTTGTATTTATCATAATAATTATTGCGAATAGTTGAAAAAGTAGTTTCATTTTTCTAATCCTTAAAATAGGCTTAATATCCATATTGAATATTAAGCCTATTATTTATTTTATTAGAGGTTGATATTGCGAGGGCAGCTTTCTGCCTCACGATTAATAATATTTTATGGTTTGCTTATAAATGGTAATTTTGGAAAATCTTCATCATTTTGCTTCAATTCCGCATCTTCAAATAGCAGATCTGGAACGATTACGCTCGCTGGCGTATATCTGCTACCAAAGAATCCCATTCCAGAAGCTACTTGTGGCATAAGGAAATTATGCACATACTTTGTATTTCCCGTCATGATAATTTCTTTGAATGATTGAGCTGTTAGGTTGCCTATTTCCGCGCCATTA
>CAZGXC010000097.1:2068-8405 GCA_964529535.1 uncultured Hyphomicrobiales bacterium
TAAAATTTTATGAGTGATAGGGTCAAAATGCGCCTTGCCGTCAGGGAAAACTTTATACGCCTCGATTGGCGGCATCATCTTGTTGAATCGTGGCATCACCATTCCATTTGTAAGAGAATAAATTCCGGTCAGGAAGATATTTGGGTTCATTACTTTTTTTACAACTACGCCGTATGGCAATGCTCTATCTTTGCAGAGTTTGAGCATTCTATCTTTTAATTCTTTGTATGATTTGCTATGCGCTTTGTCTGATGATAATTGAATATTCGAAGCAATTGCTCCGCCATTGCGGCTATGACCATTGGATTCTTGTATTCTCTTTGTTGGCAGACGAGAGCTTAGCAAAGTCTTCAAATACCCATCTTTCACTAAGTCGACTTTTTGAGCTTTGATTCCTTCGTCATCATATTGATAATATCCGAATAGAGGCACATCAGCAAACTTCTCCATACTTGGCAAGGCTTGCACAGACATAAATTCTGGCAACACTCTGCCACCTATTTTATTTTGGAAAGCTGCGTATCTGTCGGATTGTTGCTTGCCTTGCTCCGAAAGCATAGCACGCTGCGCTATTAAATTCGGCACAAAGACTTGCGAAAACAGCTCGCCAGCCGCTTGAGCAGTAAATAATATTGGTCCTGAATAGGAATCATCTAAATTCTTGGCATTGCTTAGTTTCGATAGATTCTCAATGATTTTATTATTTGCTTTCTCTAATGAATCTTTGCTTGGCAAATCATTTGGATTGATAGCATATACAGAATAGAAATCAAAAAGTGGCATTCCGTCCTTCCCCTGTGTATAAGCGGATATTTCGATTCCGGAATTTGAATTATCTTTGATGTATTCTCTGCCCTCGCTATTTAGATAAAGGACTCTCTGCGGAACATATTCGAATGATACTTGAGCAGAATAAGCATCTGAGCCAAGATATTTTGCGGATAACTGCTTGCATAGCTCTACATACTTCTCTTTATTAAAGCTAATAGGAGCAATAGTATCGGTAAATTTCTCTGCTTTCATTTTGGTGAAATCGGGAGTGGTATCTTTGACCATTTTATTCTGTATGGCAGCTGTTTTCTTCGCATATTCCTCTACAGCTGATTTATATGCAGCATCTGTAGCTAACCATAATTCACGACGCAAAGAATTATAATCTAATTTCAGAGGCACTTGGCGTCCGGTGAATCTTTCTTCGTCGTCATCATTTCCGAAGAACATAAAGGAAAAGTTAAGGAAATTTGTGTTATCGAAAGTATAGTCGCCGACCCTAACTTTTACGGTAAGGCGAGCCACTTGCTGGTGATTATCATTTACAATCGCTCCGAGCATAGCTTTCATGTTTTGCGACTCTGTGAAGGTCAGAATGTATTCTATGTAATATGGTTTTTGTAGATTCTCTATCTTCAACTCATTGATTGAGCGTTGCATTTCGTCGCGCATCGCCTCTTGTAGAGACGAGGTAGAAGCCGCATTTAAGAATATATTAGATAGTAAAAATACTATCATAACTGAAAATAACCTGTTGTGCATTGATGTTCCTTTCATTTTAATTATTTAGTGAAGTAGAGACTGGTGGAGCCAATATCGGCAATTTTGCTTGTGATTTCTTTTGCTTTTGCACTTCAATTTTCTTTACCAATAGTGAAGGCGATGAAGCGCTAACCGGCACGCCGCCGGATTCTGCTCCGCAAATCCCATTGAACACTCCGAAATCGTCTGCTGCTGCTTCTATATTTGCGAATGTAGTCAGTGGCGTTCCTATTAAATCAACTCCGCGGACAATCTCGTCCGGTCTGCCATCAGTATAGATCTTATATACAAGTAAAGGATTTACATTAAATGAATTTGGGATGCTGCGTCCGGTGAAGGTAAATCCACCCTGCACCTGCACGAAATATAGACCAAATTCTTTCTCTTGCTTCTTGGCTTCCTCTATTAACGCTTTTCTCAATTCTGGCATCGGCACCACTTTCGAGGAAGATATTATTAAATTCGATTGACGAGAAACAGCTTTGCTACCTGCTTGGCGTCTGCCGTGTCCGTTGGATTGGTCAAATCCTTGGATTGGCGAGCGACTCATCAAGAAGTTTTTAAAAATACCATTTTCTGCTACGACTACTTTCTCTGCTTTCACGCCTTCATCGTCAAATTTATAATGCCCGGATATTAATTCTCCGCGCACTTTGTCAATTGTTGGATCGAATGTAACGCTAATTACATCGGAAATAATTTTTTGATTAAGCGAGCTTTTGAAGGTTTGCGCATCGTCTGGATCTTTTTGGCGATGTCCCTCTACCCTATGCCCGAAAATTTCATGGAAAAATACACCAGATGCTTCTCCGGATAAAATAGCAGGACCGGAGTAAGTCCCCATCAGCGGAGCTTCCCTCATTTTGCTAAGAGTAGCCATGATTTCTTTAGTTTGCTTTATTAGCTCTTCTTCGCTTGGCAGTTGGGATTCATCATAAGCGAAGTAACTGTGATAAAGCGGTAGCGTCATTCCGTCTTCAGCCTTTGTGCTTGCGGAAATAAACACTCTAAGGTATGGTAATGATTGGTGGATCTCGCTTCCCTCTGTAGTAACGAAGTATTTATCCAATATTTCAAGGGATAAAGTAACTTTTCCGTAGTAAATTTTAGGATCTTTATTAAATAACTCGGAAGCAGTATTTAGGATTTTCTTCCATTTATCAATATCGATGCGGACGTTTTTTACATCTTCATTATATTTTTGTGGTGGATAATTAGAGAAATCATCAGAGCTATCCTCTTCTGCTATTTTCACTTTTTTATTTGTGATTACCTTTTCATAAGTCTCGGCAGCACTTTTGTAGGCTCTATCTGTTGAAATCCATAATTGCTTCAATATTGCGGATTTATTATTTTCGTAAGGCAGGACAAAAGAAGACCTTGCCGACCCGAAGAAAGCACATTCGCCTCGAATGATATGAGTATTATCCAACTTTGGCGAACCAACGCGTAAATCAATATCCAGCATACGCATAGTATTGCTGTCCAATCTATCAATTTTCCCGAGCGAGGAACTAATATGGAGCGTGCGGGTATCAGTAATCCCATACGCAATATAGTATGCCGGTGTATTCTGCTTTTTAAGTTCTGTAAAAGCTCTATCAATCTGTTCTCTTGATATTTTCAAGATATCATCGCTTTGGCTAAATAAGCTAAAATTTAGCACAATAATTGCGACCAGATATTTGAGTAATTTCATAATTATCTCCAATAAAAAATATTTAATTAATAATATACGTAGAATGAGCCAAATAGTTCGCAACACTTACTGGCATTTAAAAATAAGGATTTTTATTGAAATAATAAAAATTATTAAAGAAAAGAAAAAAAATTTGTTTTATATTGTTTTTTTTAATAATTTTACGTTTGTCTTTTTTAGAAAATATAATTATTAAAAGGATTGTTTAAGCATACAAGTGGTATATATACATGCCATTTACGTATATTTGCTTTTTATAGTTCTATTAATTGAATTAAGTGATATTAGAGAAATTCATTCAAAGCTCGAAATTTCTCTTGCTTATTTTGACAAATTCAAGAATATTTAAGCAATATTCAGCACAAATAATTAGAGCACAGCATAAATAATTACAGCATTTCCCTGGCGATGGTTTCGCAGATGAGGATTGCTCTTATCATTAAGTATAGATTTTTTATTATAGTAGCTTAGTACTTACAAATAAAATGCTTACAAATAAAATATTGACGAATGAATAAAATACTATTTACAATATTGACTTTCTTTTGCCTTACAATAGCTTCGGTGTCCCAAACGCCGAAAGTTCCATTGGAGTTGCAGATTCCTCTGTTCAATAAAATTTTTCAATATGAGAGGAATATCACTTCTTGCGACAAAGAAAAGATCACTGTTGGAATAGTATATCAAAGCCACATCAGGAAATCTCAATATTGCAGAAATGAATGCGTCAAGCACTTCTCAGGAGTAAATCAATATATTGGGAACAAAAGAATTAGCTTAGTCGATATTAACATTGTTGACCCTTCTGATATTTCAGTCTTAAATACCCATATCGGTTTAGATATCATTGTGATTTGCCCATTGCGTTCAATAGATTTACGGGAAATTTCAAAGCTGTGCAAATCCGGCAGTATAATTACTTATTCCTTGATACCTTCATACGTTTTTGATTATAATTTATCTGTTGCCATCGAAAGTATTGAGGCTAAGCCGCAGATAACAATCAACTTGAAATCGGCACGGCAAGAGGGGGCAAATTTTAGTTCGCAATTGTTGAAGTTAGCAAAAGTAATCAACAAATGACTAAGCGCCCCAAAATATTATCATCAAAAAGAAATCAATTAATTTTTTTTATTGAGCTAATAGTTCTGTGCTTCTCTTTATTCTTGGTATTATTTATCCCACCGAAATTCAAAGATTCTCTAATCGAGAGCATTGAGAATAAAAACTACACGATGACGCAGTTGCTCTCCTATAATATAGAGTCTGCCCTATTATTTAATGATGTGCAAGCTATTTCTGATGGAGTATCCCTATTAGCTAGAACTAAAAACTTCAATGCCTTAGTTGTATTAGACACAAATAACAAAGTCATTTTCTCTATTAATAAGCTGAAAAATTATGACTATCAAGGCAAAACTGCCCCGATTACGTCAAATTATGAAGAATCATACAACCAGAACTATATTCCTGTAAAGTTCAATGATAAGATACTTGGGCATTTGGTTACTCAATTCTCCCTCGAAGAGGCAAAGCATAAGATTACGCAAACTCAGCACACCTTTTATATAATAGCTGTTTCATTGTTGTTAATCGGATTGTTTGGCTCAATAATTATCGGGAATGTATTCACGAGTCCACTTAAAACGCTGCAAAGCAACTTTAATGAAATCGCAGAATTAAACTTAAATAAGCGAATAGAAGTGAAGGGTAGCGATGAATTTTCGACGCTGGCTATCTCCTTCAATAAGATGGCGGACAAACTAAACACAGCATATTCTGAAATTTCAGATATTAATAAAAATCTGGAAAATACTATTTTAGATAGAACTTTGAAGCTAAAGGAAGAGATTGAAGAGAAAAATGAAGTCCAAGCAAACTTACTAAAAACAAACGAGCTGATCACGGGAATTATTAATTCCTCACCGCTTCCTATTCTTACTCTAAACCAAAACGGGAAAATCTTAAGCGCCAGCCCAGCATATTATCAACTAATAGATGATACACAGGATAATCTATATCTAAAAACTTTGCCTTTAAAAGATGCTGATGATTATAATAAATTTAATTATGCCTTAGATTTTGCAAGCAATACAGCAGACTCTACAATATTGAATGTAGAAATGCGGAACAAGGATAAAGACCTCATCATAAGAGTTCATTTATCACCAATTCCAACACATTTCCAGCAAGATAATCCCAAAATTATTGCTATTTTAGATGATATTACTGAAAGAGTTAGGCATTCTGAAGAATTGCAAAATCTAAACGCAGAACTTGAGCTGAGAGTAGAAAATAGGACTAAAGAATTAAATGACACATTGACGATGCTCCAAAAAGCAAGCGATGACTTAATGCTTGCACTTGAAAAGGAAAAAGAATTGGGAGAACTAAAAACCCGATTTATCTCAATGATTTCACATGAATATAGAACTCCGCTATCCATTATTCTATCATCTGCGAGTATTATTTCTAAATTGTTGGAAAGACAGGATTTTGAAAAAATACAAGTTTTCCTTGACAAAATTGAATCTTCTGTCCAAAATATGGTTAAATTACTCGAAGATGTTCTTAATTTAGGGAAAAGCGAATCCGGTAGCATTCAAATACAGCCCGGTTACATCAATTTACGCCTAATATTAGAACAAATATTAAGCGATATTAAGACTTCCAATAAGTATGAGAATCCTTATAACTTAAATATTACAGGGAATTTTGATGAAATTTTCACTGACGAAAAACTGATAACGCAAATACTGAACAACTTGATATCCAATGCCTTCAAGTATTCTCCGAACAATAATCCGATTGATATAATTTTAACCGATAAAAAAGATTCATTTGAGTTATTCGTCAGAGACTATGGTATAGGTATTCCAGAAGAAGGATATCAAAAATTATTCGATTCCTTCTACAGGGCTAATAATGTAGGGGCTATCTCCGGAACAGGTCTCGGGATGTCCATCGTAAAAAGGGCGATTGACGCCCTAAATGGCACAATTACAGTCAATAGCCAAGTCAATAAAGGCACTGAATTTACCGTAAATATACCATATTTATCAGAAGATATTCAGGATAATAATTAACAATACAAAAGCATAAATA
>CAZGXC010000098.1:0-8119 GCA_964529535.1 uncultured Hyphomicrobiales bacterium
GAGCTGTCGAGAAGAATACGCTTGCTATGTTGTTATTCCCCAAGAAGTTGCCGTGTTTAGTCTCTATCCATAGTATTGAGGCGATTACTTCCTTCGGCACCGAGAATAAGCCTTCAGCTTTTTCCAACTGGGAATAATTATTCCCGATAAATTCCTTAGTTTTAGCGACAGAATTTGAATTGTAGAAATGCGAGTAATCAGTTTTCTTGAACATTCCCGTAACGTTTATCTTAACGAATTTCTCATTAAACTGGACGCTTGGCTCTAATAGCATTTTGTTGATAAATCCAGTATCCACGCCCGCATCCAATAATTGCTTTATGATGGGTTTGAAAATCTGATCTTTAGTTTGGATATAAGCATTTTGCGAAAAAGATGAATATGAAATAGTCAGCGTAGTGAATAGCAATACCACGACAGTAACCAAAATAAATGCAATTAGGGCATATCTTTCGGCTAATTGTCTATACCTATCCACTGAAACATACGTTTTCATCTTATTTATCAAATTCTTTTTGTCCATATATATTAAATACACTATTTATAAAAAATAGTTACAATTTAATTACGTTTTTAGCTATTTACAAAATTAATCATTTATTTAGAAAATTTATAAATATGTGGAAAAATATAGGGATAAAAAGCAATGGCAATTAAAATAGGAATTTCGGACAGCCCGCTTTTCGATAATTTGGTGCATAATTACGATAAAATAAAGAAACGCTTTGATTTGGAGATATACCGCTTCCCAAGCGCAAAGATAGCAGATCTATATCAAAAGGAAAAGTTGGATATGGCAATGCTTAATCCAATAGAATTTAGCGAAATGGCAGGCGAAGGCGACAATCGCATAATCTCTACGCGTTGCTTAGCGTTGGAAGAATATACGAAGGAGCTTTCTCTTGAGTTTAATCCAAATGCCAGCAAAATCAAGACAATCGCATATTCTGATGATGATAATTACCTTGGAATGATAGCAAGGATTATCCTCGCCGAGAGATACGATAGCTTCCCCGAAAAATTGGGCAAAAATTCAAAAGAAATTGCAGATGTAGAGCTAAAATGGAGGGCAGGCACTCCGCAAAATACTTCATTAGACCTTTCCGAGCTATGGTTCGATACTTATGAATTTCCGCTGATTCTTGGATTCTGGATTTGCCGTGGTGATTTCGATGCTTGCGATCCAGTTGAGCTAACGAATACGCTTTTTGATTCGCGTCTGCCAGATGAAGTCAAAATCTTGGAAGAGATAAAAACAGATGAATATTCTTACGAAAGCGAAGGCAATATCCATTATAAATGGACGGAGGACTTAAAGCAATCATTGTCTGAATTATTAGAGCTGCTATTTGTATCGCAGATAATCGATGCCGTGCCAGAAGTGAAGATGTTTGAAGCAAGTAAATAAGAAAAACAACTTACAAAGAGAACTAAATTTTTAGGCAAGCCTTTTTCAAGACTCGCCTAAAAATATTTACTTTTATCCAAAAAAGCTTATTTAGCCTTTTATTCCCTGCTTCATAGCATCGACTAAATCTAAGGCTTCCCAAGGATAATTATCCCTACCGAAATGCCCATAGTTTGAAGTCTGGCGATAAATCGGGCGACGCAAGTCTAATCTCTCAATTATTCCGCGTGGCGTTAGGTCAATCTTTTCTTTGATAAATTTCGCTACTTCTAATTCTTTGTGCTTATCTTTTGAATCAAGTTGCACGTGAATTGAGACCGGCTCGGCTACGCCAATAGCATAAGATAGCTGAATAGTGCATTCGCGAGAAATCCCTGCCGCCACTACGTTCTTAGCTAAATGGCGCGCAGCATAAGCAGCTGAACGATCCACTTTTGTAGGGTCTTTTCCGCTAAAAGCACCGCCACCATGAGGAGCGCGCCCGCCATAAGTATCTACGATGATTTTCCTACCAGTTAATCCTGTGTCGCCGTGTGGTCCGCCAATTACGAAGCTGCCAGTAGGATTTACGAAAATTTTAGTATCATTATCCATTAATTCTTTTGGAATAATTGGAGTAATGACATATTTTATAATATCTTCTTTTATCTTTTCCTGAGAAACGCTCGGACCATGTTGCGTAGAGATGACTATTGCATCAATGCGCAGGATCTGATTAGTTTCTTCATCATATTCAATAGTTACTTGTGATTTAGAATCTGGGCGCAAATACGGCATCAAGTTCGGTTGCTTTTTGCGGATATCCGCCAATTTATGCACCAATTGATGTGCAAAAATCAATGTAGCCGGCATATAATCTGGAGTTTCGTCGCATGCATATCCGAACATCATTCCTTGGTCGCCAGCTCCGCCGGTATCTACTCCCATTGCAATATCAGGTGATTGATGATTAATTACGTTTATGACGGCGCAGGAGAGGGAATCAAAGCGGTAATCCGCGTCTGTATATCCAATATCTGCAATTACTCCGCGCACGAGAGATTGTAAATCTACGTATGTTTTTGTGGTTATTTCTCCGCCTACTACTATCATTCCAGTTGTGGCATAGCATTCGCAAGCCACGCGGCTCATTGGGTCTTCGGCGAGCATCGCATCTAATACAGCATCGGAGACTTGATCGCAGACCTTGTCGGGATGCCCTTCGGATACAGATTCTGATGTAAAGAAGTATGTTCTTTTATTGTCCATTGTGCTTTTTCTTTCAATCTTTTGTTTGACAAATACAAAAATTTATTATGCTTTTAGAAATGTATGATCCTAAATTCTTCCCCCCGCCCTAAAGGACGGGGTTGATTTTCTTTTTCAACCCACAGCTTCAGCTGCGGGAGATATTCAATATTAACATATCGCAATACTTATATATCGGCAAAATATCGATATTCATTAATATTCTATTTCGCTTGAATTTCCTACATTTAAAGTGGAAAAGTGCCCTTTAACGACAGCATTATTACCTATTATCGAATTTTCGAGGACGGATGCCTGCACTGTAGCATCATCGCTAATAATGGAGTTGCGGATAATACTATCGCGAACCACTGCGCCAGTTGCCACCGTGGTGTTGGGTCCAATTACTGAATTTTCAATAATTGCAGTTGGAGCGATAAAGACAGGTGGAATAATCACAGCATTGCTCATTTCTTTAATTGATGAATATTTCCCGAGCATAAACTCATTCGTAGCGAGCAGGGTCTCGGGCTTCCCGCAATCATACCATCCATCAACGTTGAAGGTCTTGAATTTCTCTCCTCGCTGCATCATCATAAATAACGCATCGGTCAACTGATATTCATTGCGGGTGCGTATATCCTTCTGGATTATCTCGTCGAGGCATTCCTTCAAGAGCTTTGGATTCTTGATGTAATAAATCCCAACGATTGCGTTATTGGAGACGAAGGTCTCTGGCTTTTCGACCATATTAGTAATAAATCCATCAGCATCTGTCTGGACTACTCCGAAGCGGCGAGGGTCTTCCACGTGCTTCACTCCGAGTGTGCTATATTCGCATTTCATCAATTCATTTAAATCTAAATCGAAGATTGTATCGCCAAGAATGATAAGAAGCGGCTCATCGTCTGAATAGGTATCTTTTGCCACCCAAATCGCATGCCCCAATCCGAGACTTTCCTTCTGGGGGACAAAGTCGAATTGCAATTTAGTATAATTATTATTGGCATACTCTTGAATCAATTTGCCCATATATCCCGTTATAATAGTAGCCTTCGGGACGTCGTGCTTCTCTAACTCATCGAGTATATGCCCTATCATTTTCTTGCCTGCTACGTTCAGCAATACTTTTGGCAATGTATAAGTGTGCGGTCGCAGCCTTGTGCCTACTCCGGCAACTGGAATTACAGCTCTCATGATTTTTATTAGTTAATAAGGTGTTGGATAAATTACTTTATTAATACAATAGAGTAGTATTATTCATCTTTTTATTGTTTTTTTTATTAAAATATGAGTAATATTCAATCCATTAGTAACTAATGCTTTTCTTTTCGTGTATTATCTATACATCAAGATAATACATACTATAGATAATAATTTTTATGAACCAAATATTATTATTTCTTGGAAAACTAATATAAAATAATTAATTTGCGAACTATACAATAAACTAAATACTTTAAAGGTTACTCGATGAATAATAGAATTTTTACATTATTAATATCTTTAGGCTTCCTGCTGATTAGCAGCCTCTCTGCCTTCTCGATTGATAATAACAATACTATTCAAAATAACACCATTCAAAATTACCGTTCTACAATAATCAAGGGTTCTGACGGCAAAGCCCAGAAATACTCCGTGCTTGTAGCAACGAAAAGCGAACCTCGCAACAATTCCGACTTCCAGGAATATTATGTTTCGAGGGTAGATTCCAAATATTATCAAAAGGGCAAGATCCACGTAAAGACAAAGATCAAATCCGATAATAGCAAAGATAATTTATTGCAAGCCGCAGGCATGCTAACAGCACAATTAAGCAGCATTGGCGCTGGCGAGATTAAAGCTTTTGCCAATCAAACAGAACTCGCGAAATTCCCAGAAATGAAAAACTTTGGCTTGGACAGAATTTATACAATAGATGTGCCAGCCGATAAAGATGTTTTTGATCTCTGCGCTGAGCTAATGAATAATCCAGAAGTGGAATATGCATGCCCAGTATCTGTGCATTACTCCAACAAACATACTCCAAATGACCCATTAATCTCAAAGCAATATGCTTTGGAAGCAATGAAACTCTTAGATGCATGGGATGTTACAAAAGGTAGCACCTACGTGAAAATCGCCATCGTCGATTCAGGAACAGATTATCTACACGAAGATTTAGCCGCAAATATCTGGAGAAACCCAAATGAAATCCCCAACAATGGAATAGATGACGATGGAAATGGGAAAATTGATGATGTGAATGGTTGGGATTTCGTAGGAAATACAGACATTCAAAGCTTAATGATGGGATCTTTTGTTGAAGACAATGACCCGAGCAACACCATTAACACTCACGGCACAATGACTGCTGGCTGCGCTTCCGCAGCAACGAACAATGGAAAAGGAATAGCCGGAGCAGGATATAACTGCAAGATTATTCCCGTAAAAATCGGGACAAACATTGAAGGCATAGATGGATTGTTTCGCTCAGAAGAGGCAATAAAATATGCCGCAAATCTCGGAGCGGACGTAATTAATTGCTCTTTCGGATCATATTCTTATAATCCCGCAGAGCAAGATTTAATTAACTACGTTACTTTAGAAAAAGGTTCCTTAATTGTGGCTGCATCTGGCAATGAAAGCAATAATAATGACGACTTCCCATCATACCCAGCTGGGTATCGCGGAGTATTCTCCGTAGGAGCTTCCAACGAGAACAATGCTACAGCTAATTTCTCAAATATTGGCTACACAGTTCATTCTTATGCTCCAGGTGCTAATATTACTACTACTAACGCTGGGAGTCAGTATGTGGGAAATATTCAAGGGACTTCTTTCTCCTCGCCTTATGTAGCGGGAGTGGCAGCCCTCGTGAAATCAGTTCATCCCGATTGGACACCTAAAAAGATTTGGCATCAGTTGCGCAGCACAAGCGATAGAAAAATCACTAATACTAAATCAAAAACTGCTTATGGAATTGTAAATGCACATAAAGCCGTTACTTACAACAGCTCAAACTCCAACAACACAGTCCCTGGTATTTCAGTAGAAGAATATTACATCGATAATAATCCTCAATTAAAGAGCATCAACGATAATAGCCCTCATAAAATAACAATAAAGATAAAAAATAATTTATCAGCAGCATCTAATTTGATCATATCTTCCTCCAGCCCTGAGAACTTCGTAGGAGTAAGTGATACTTCCTTTACACTTGCTACATTAGGAGCAGATGCTGAACATACATTTACACTCCCCATAAGTATCAACAATAACAACCCTTGGAGCGATGGATACGCAATGTTTGTAATCGATTATAAGAGCGGAAGCAATTACGACGATTACGAGCTAATTAAAGTCCCAGTAAAAGTAAATACACCAAATAAAACTACTGTCCTTGGAGACCTCACCGTTAGGTATTCATTCCAAGCATCTTCAGCCATTTCAATGAGCAAAGCATGGGCAATAGCATCTCCAGCTGGTAGAGGTTACCCAAGTGTTGTAATTAAAGCAGACCTAAATGCTCCTCAGAAAATTGATTCCAAAAACTTAGGCAACTATCCAGCATCTGCTATTTGCGGAGTTAACGAAAACAACGCTTACGCTGCAATCTATATCCCAAATGCTAATATGTCAGCCATTTTGAAGACAGAGAATGGCGGAATATCATTTCAACCTTATAAAGTATCAGAAATTACTCCATTTGTAAATGATATTTTCTTTAAAGATGTAAATAATGGCATTTTCTTAGGCGATCCTCTAAATGGAACATGGGGAATCGCAACTACCAATAATGCCGGTGCAACTTGGAGAAACCTTGAATCTCCAATAGCTTCTGCTCCGAATGAATCCGGATTAGTAGATGCTACAGGTCGCATAGATGATTTTATTTACTTTGGTTCAAGCACTGGCAAAGTATATAAATCAACTAACTTTGGTCAAAATTGGCAGTCTAACCAAGCAGTATCAGGACAAATCATCAAAATATCTTTCTTAGATGTAAATAATGCTATGCTTATATATCGCAGTGCAGACAATAAATTAAAAGTAGCGAATACATCAGATGGTGGTCAATCATGGTCAATAAAATTAGAAGACATGCAAAGCTTAGGCTTCTTCCCTACTAAACTCTTCGCTGATAGGAGTGCAAACGCTTTCGTGATAGTTAATTATAACGGAGCAATGTATCAAAGCTACAACAATGGTTCCACTTGGCAGCCAATACTAAAGCACAGAAATAACCGCGCAGAAACTTCCAGCGTTTATTTTGATAACAATAGCAATGTTTCCGTGTTCCAATTCGGACCAATAGTTGAGAATATCAAATATCGCTCAATAAAATCAGATGCTAAACCTAAATTAGCATTCATCGAGCAAGATCTTAGATTCAATGATGTAAAAGTAGACTTATCAACCGTTAAGAAAGTGCGTTTTGAAAATACTGGCGACATGGACGCTACCATCAGCAAAGTAACATTACAAGCAATCAAAGGCGATGCTAAGGAATTTACACGATTAGATCAAGTAACAAAAGTGAATATGGGAACCTCTGCGTTTCTCCTTATTAAGCTCACCCCAATCTCCGAAGGCGAAAAAGAAGTAAAAGTAATTGTGGAATACGACAACGGAGCGAAAATTGAAACTACAATCAAAGGCACAGCTCTAAAAGCAGACGAGAAAAAAGGCACAATAAGCGTAGTGGGAGGCAATACTATTGATTTCGGTGATATCACAAAAGGTCAAAAAATCACAAAAGTATTGAAGATAACAAATCAAACACAAGCAGATGTGCTAATTACAAGTATCTCAAAAGTAGGCGATGCCGATAATGAAATTGAAATTACTACTGCACTGCCAACTACAGTTAAAGCAAATGCGGAATTAAACTTAACCTTCATCTATACGGGGAAAGTCCTTGGGGGTAAATCTGGCTCAATAGAAATCAACAATAATGGCGAAGTAAACCCAATAAAAATTACTTACAAAGCAAGAGTAATCGATGAAGTAAGCGTGGAAGATGATAAAGCTATTTCTTCGGCTCGCATTGTGCCGAATCCAGCAGGGAATAAAATAGAAATTCTCCGCAGCGAAAACTCCCCAATCGTTAATGCCGTGGAAATATATTCTTTAGAAGGCAAATTAATGATGAGATATATCCCAGAGCTTAATCAAAATAACTTCACTCTAAACACGTCAATGCTTTCGCCAGGAACGTATAATGTATTACTAATTGGCACTAACTCGACAGAAAATTTGAAATTAATAATAGCTAAATAATAATATAATAAATAACAAAATATAGGATTAACAATCAATGAAACAAGCAATTAAAAATATAGCATTAATAGCAATGGTATTAACGCTTTTTGTTCAATCATGTTCAGCATCTAAAAATATGGATAAAAACGATCCAAGACCCAACTATGTAATAAAAGTTTCCCAAGCAGGGAAACCAATGGGCGAAATAGTAATTCAATTATTCGCTACAGAAGCTCCGAA
>CAZGXC010000098.1:8129-8405 GCA_964529535.1 uncultured Hyphomicrobiales bacterium
TTACAATGGAACTGCATTCCATAGAGTAATTCCTGATTTTATGATCCAGGGTGGCGACCCTAACTCCGTAAATGGACCAAAAGAAACTTGGGGCTTCGGCGACCCAAGCCAAGCTCGTGTGCCAGCGGAATTTAGCCAAACTCTAAAGCACAAAAGAGGCACGCTATCAGCTGCTCGCTCCCAAGATCCAAATAGCGCATCATCTCAGTTCTTCATCTGCGTTACGGAAACTCCATTCCTTGATGGACAATACTCCATCTACGGAGAAGTAGTAAG
>CAZGXC010000099.1:0-1891 GCA_964529535.1 uncultured Hyphomicrobiales bacterium
ATATTTTGATTTTGAAAATCATTTCCCTTAAACGGGAATTTTCCAATTAAATTGTTATTAGTTTTATTAGCTCTATATGGTTTTATCCATTCATTGATATAATGACTATCATCATAAGTAACATAAGTTTTATTTCCAAGCAATTTTCCTTTTTCGTTATAGACACTTAATTCAATATGTTCCAATTTCTCTTTTTTATTAATATCCCATATAAAAAGACCTATTGGAAATTGACCTTTTACATTGTCGAATGTATTAGCTGGAACAATAAACCCTTTTTCAAATGTAGCTTTAAAAAAATTTCTAAAATCTATAAAATGTTGTCCATTGATAATTTTTAATTTAGAAAAATGTGCAATATAACAATCATCTATTTCAAAATATATTCTTGTAATAAATTGTGCAAATAATTCAGCATTTCCTTGACCTAATTTCTTCGCGTATTTTTTATTTGTCATGCTTTGCTCTACCGCCCTATTACCTTCTTTCCCGCCTTCTAATGTTTTTTTATTACTTGCTTCCGCATACGGTGGATTAATATATATCACTAATTTTTTTCGTTTTTCGGGGTCGTCAATAATCTTTTGCAATGAATCTGGCAACTTGCTAAAATCATCATTCAAAAAATCAAACTGAAAGACGTGGTCTTTGAGTAGGTTTGCTCCGTTGCCAATGCGGTCGTGCATCACGTCGACGTCTTGCTGGTCGAGAGTCGAAGCCCAAATATTATATTTGTTTGTTAGCCCCGCGAGCAGATTGCCCGTTCCTGCAGCGCAATCCCACACATAATATTCATCTTGCCAATCTTCGCCAAGGACATCAGCAATATATTTTTGCGAAAGCTCCACCCATATTTGTGGGGTGAAGAAAGAGCCTTTGCGTTCTCGCACATCTTGCGGCACGAGCAGGTCTCTGCGTTCTATGATATAGTCCCAATATTCTTCTTTTGGCGGACGGTGGTATTTATTCCAGAATTGCGTATGCGCCTTTTGATTATCTGTAAATTGAGCGCTGCTGGAACTAAATAGCCCCGATTCTTCGAGCTTTCTTCCAAGTTCATAATGGTCGACTCTCAGCAGGACATATAGCTTATCTTTTAGGGTTAAATTTTCTTGCGAGAGCAGGTCAGCGAGGTAAAAATCTCCATCAATTAGCCCATTTTTTTTCGCAATCTCCCAATTTAGTGCAATAGTTGGCTTCACTTCTATTAGCCATTTATTATATACGACCATGAAGTTGTTTTTATCGATTTGATTTTTCGTAATAGCGAAATTGATGCGATCTTGGAGGTTTGCCTTAATGAATTTAACTAATTCTTTATTGTCTCTTTCGTAGTTAAAAATCAGAGATTTTTCATCGATAATGCTTTTCACTTTATCGAAAATTAATTTGAACTCACGGGTTTCGTAATTTGATGGTGCGACGTTCCAATTAAAATCATTTATATAGAATATATCGCTCACCTCGCTATATAGAATAAAGGCGATTTTTTCGGCATCGAAAGCTGCAAGCATTGGCGGCGGAAGGAATTTATCGAATGTGCGCGCCTTTCCGATGGTAAGTATCAGCTGGGTAAGTGATTTATATGGGTCGGCGGCATCTTTTTTTGCTTCAGCCCATAGCAGAGATGGCTGCTCGAATAATTGATCTCCCTTTTGATGAATTGCTACACAGAAATCTATATTACCGATAATTTTATTGGTATCGAATAAATAGAAATAGTCTTCTGCTATCCTATTTTTGATTTCTTCTTCCCGCATATTTCTGTATTTCATATTTTTCACCTTTATTATTAATTATTTTTTTTCTATTCCCCTCGTTGAGGGGTGGCAGGCGAAAGCCTGACGGGGTGGAACATTGAAAAAATTACGCAAATTATCTCTTCCAAATG
>CAZGXC010000099.1:1901-8259 GCA_964529535.1 uncultured Hyphomicrobiales bacterium
CTAATCGCATATTTATTTCCAGATTAACAAGATAAGAAAATATGGCTGTATTTTTATTGAATACTCCACCCCGTCTCGCTTCGCGATCCACCCCTCAAAGAGGGGAATTGTTGTCTTTGCGCTCTTCCAATCCTTCCTTCTTACCAGTTTCCGCCGAAGCGAAGCTTTATTTCCCAATCCTTTTGATTGCGGTTAATGGCGGTTTGCTGGACGTTGCTCGAAGTGCTGAATTGCCAAACGATGTTGTTCAGATAGTTGGAATCAAGGATTATATTCATTGGAACTTCCAGTGAGAACTCTGCATTTTGCGACAGGTCATTTAGGTCGCTTCCGTATCTCCAGCCGATTCTATCGAACAATCTTCCCGTAGCTCTTAGTCGCGCATCGTCGAATCGATTTCCTTTGCCCATATCGATTTCAACGCTTTCTATGCTTCCGGTTCCCTGCAACATTCCCGATAGGAAGTCCGAGAATCTTTGCGTTAGCATTCCCATTCCCATATTTCCGTATTCTGTGCTATTTGCGCGCATTCCCATTTCCATTTCGGTTTTGGTTCTTCCGAAGATTATCAGAGCAAGCGCATCTTGGAATACCTGCGTGGAATCTCCCTTTGCGGTTTCGTTTGCAAATTCATAATCGAATCGTATTGATGGCTGGCTTAAATTCCCATTTATGAACATAAATACTTTGTATTCGCGCATAACATCTTGGATATAGCTTCTGCCATAGTGCGATGCTCGCAGGTTAAGCATAGGATTGGAGACCGTCCCGAGAGGGAAGCTGATGGTGCCTTCGGCTTCAAATTGCTTGATGTATGATAGCTTCGAGCCTTGTAGCAACTTTATGTCTCCCGTTACAGTTAATCCACCATTTGGAGAGTAATTAAGCGTCAATGGATAATATTGATTTTCTAAGCCGATTTTCGCAAATAGGTTACCCACTCCGCCCAAGTCCATTCGCAAAGTAATAGGGTTTAATATCCTGAAATTCATATTAATGAACATATTGCTTCCGATGCTACCGGATTTACTATATTCTTTAGTTTCAGTTTTTACTGTATCTTTAATGGAGTTTATCTCCGAATATAATGTATCGCCGAGGGCGTTATCGATTACGTTATAGATAAGGTCATTTTCGTTTTCGCCTTTCCGCAGCACTTTATATTGCATTTTTGATTCTACTGAATTGGAGGCAGTTCCGCCCTTCATAGTTAGCGAACCATTTAGCAAATTAATGTCGCCTTTCATATTTAGGTGCGAGAGGTTTCCCTTCACGCTTATTGGTCTTTCGCCGGTGGCAATCACCAATTTCCCGACAATAGCTGGCAGAGCTTTCGCCGAGGCAGCATTCAAGACCATTAGGGCATCAGTGCTGACGGAGAAATCATAGCTTCGCAAATCAAATCCATTTAGCAACACTTCGCCATTTATATTAGCTGAAGAATTTTGCAAATCATTCGGATCATTCCGCAGATTAGTATTTGAAATTAAGATTTTGGATCTATCGAAATCAATATTCATTCTGCCGTAATATCTTAGATTATTAATATCAAGCAGGAAGTTGAAATCTGGAATGCTTAAGTTGCCGAAGTAATTTAAATGCTCCATATCCTTGCCCTGCGCCGTAATATTCATATCCAAGAATCCATCTATATCCGAAACAACGGGGATAAATGGGGAGAGGATATTCATGGAGAGAGAATCCGCTTTAATGCTGATATCCACGGGCTTTTCCGACGGAGTGCTATCGCCACTAATCGCTAAATTTAATGGGAAAGAAGCTAATTTCAAATCAAGAAAATGCGAGGT
The DNA here is from genome assembly GCA_964529535.1 of uncultured Hyphomicrobiales bacterium. GTDB lineage: Bacteria > Bacteroidota > Ignavibacteria > Kapaibacteriales > UBA2268 > CALLXS01. The sequence goes on from CAZGXC010000099.1 coordinate 3,710, forward strand.
CCTGCTGGCTTCTGATATTTTACCCGCCCCGAAGAGATTTTTCTTGAAATATTCAAGATTTAAATTCACTTTTCCGACTTTTTCCCTCTTGATATAAATATCGCTCGTAGCGAGGGAGACATTATATCGCGGATCGCTTAGCTTGCCATTAGCAATAATAGTAAGCGAATCAATCCCCCCCTTGATGTCATTGATTTTCACTTGCGTGAACTTTTGCAAGAGCGTATCAATGGTGGAGAATTTCATATCCGAGACTTTAATCTGCATTTTGCTAAAAGCACCGTCTATCAAATCCCCTTGTAATGCTATTTTCGAGCCATAAACATCTTGAATATTAAATCTTTCTACGTGTATATTACCATCTAAATACCGAATATCAATATTACCAGAATTTGATACATTGAGGGCATCTTTATATTTAAAATCGAGCTTATTGCTTGCAAGTGCCATATACTTATCATTGAAATCAATTTTAGCATCATTGGAGATTTGCATAGCGTTATCTAAATTGATACTAAGTTTGTATTCTATATCATCTTCATCCATTATCACTTGAAAATATGGCTCGATGATTTTCATATCATTGAATACGACTAAACCATTCTGGGGTAAATTGATAAACAATGAATCCAAAAAGTAATTAGTGCTATCAGAATTGACCTGCATTGCGGCACTCATTTGAATGTCGAATACATTTATCTTTGTGCCCTCGCTCTGGTATTGAAATTTAGCTACATTGATTGTATCGATACTTACGAAGGCGCTTTTTTCATTAATATCTGCCCGCAAACTAAGCTCGAGATTGGAGTATATTTCTTGTCCATCTAAGAATAGGTTAAGCAAGGACAGGTCATTAATATCTGCGTGAATATTGAAAGTAGCAGGGAGCATTGGCTCGTTAAAATACACTGCTTGGTATGCAGGATTCTTGACTTTCTCCATTTTATTAGAGATAAAATTCGACCAAATCTTTGCTTGATGCCCACCAAATACCAACAGAGAAGCAATATCGAAATCGCCATTCATTTCTATATTTGCTATTTCAGAGAAGAAGTTTATTGTCTTATTGTCTTTATTCTTCGTATCAATAAAGAGTTTTATTCCAAATGGCATAGCAGCTTTGTCCTGATAAATAAGGTCATCGACGCTGCCCTCGCCCCGCAAAATAATACTTTTTGTATTAAGACCTTCTCCGCTTAGGTGAAGATTAGTGGATAGATACTCAATCGATTGCGGATTATTCATAATACTTGCGAGGTTCAATCCATTGGTTTTTATGTTTAAATCATATTTCGGATCTGAGAGATCTTTATAATCTAAATTACCGGTAATATCTACAACTGGTGCAGTCTTATAGAATGAGCGAATAAATTCCGAATGATAATCGCGAGGCAACTGGACATGCAATTTGTGAATATCCAGTTTTGCGGATTTAATTTCTGTATTTAGATTGAGAGTATCAACAGCATAATCCATGAATTTAGAATCATATAAATTCAAGTCTAAATTAGCACTTAGCTTTTTATAATCTACGTCCGAACCCTTTACTTGTAAATTGCCGTTTAGCCTGCTGGCAAGAGAAGGATCCTTCAATATTTTGGCAAAATCAAGATGCTGGAAATTGATTTTAGCATCGTATTTAAATATCGGGAAGTATACTAAATTCATCGTGCCGGATAAATTGCCTAAGTCGCTTTGAGCATTGATCTTCGCTATTAGAGTAGTCGTCGTGCCGTCGTAATATAGATTTTCAATATTCAGGAGATTGAAATCTGGGATAGCATTTGCGATATTCGGAGTAAGCACTTTATTCACATCAGCTTTGTAGACTTTCGAATTATGGATATTCCCTTGGTATCTGATTTTTGGGTTTGTAATATCATAGAGTTTCCCAGAAATATTTATCTCGCTATTCCCGGGTTTAGCATTTAGTCTATCAATGGTTAATTCTTTCAAATTGCCGTGGAAATACGCCGAAATATCAACTAATAAATCCCTTCTTAAAGTAGTTGGAGCAATGTGTTCAATATCATCTATATATGCCGTAGAAGGGAAAATCTCTAATTTTAGCTTTGCTTTATTAATTACATCAATATTTATTGGCTTTGAAAGCGCCAAATCATCGGCAATTAGCTTTAATTTTAGGTTTGTGTGCGGAGTAATAAAATGCAGCTTGTTTATAGCAATGCTATTCTCTTTTAGCTCTGCATCTATTTTGAGATTATTGAGAGTAAATCCAGTTACTAAGTCATAGCTCTGCAAATGCTTTATGTTGAATTTACCAGTTAGGAATTTCGTGTGGAAATCGGCAGATAGCTTCAGCGATAAATCTCTTAATTGCAGTTTGTCGAAATTAAATTTATTTTTATCAATATTGTAATTCCTTTGTTTCAGGCTGAGGGAATCAATCAAATCGAATTTCGCATTATCAATCAGTAATTCGCCGAGGTTTAGGTATAGGTCTCCGGCTTCAGTGGTGTCTGGCGGAGCTGGTGGAGCGATTTTCTCGAAATTCCATGCGCCGTCCATTCCGCGCAAGAGCTTAATATTTGGGCTTTGGAGGAATATATTTCGTAAATCAATATTTCCGGCGATTAATTCTTTTAAATTTGGCTCTACATAAATCTTCGGTGCATAAGCCAAAGTATCCCCGGCTGCGATTAAGCGGGCATCCAGCACTTTCAGATTGGGGAATGATGAGAAGTCAATATCTCTCACCTCGATGCGAGCCAAGAGGTTTGAATTTACTATATTTAAGGCTTGGTGAATTATTACTCCGCGAAGCGAAGGAATTTGCAAGGCGATGATTAAGGTGATTAAAATAGTAATTATGCCGGTGGAAATCCAAAATAATAAGCCAAAAAGTACACTTAAAATCTTTAAATATACATTCTTTGTTTTTGTATTGTCATGGTTTTCCTGCATTATGTTTTAGCGCAATGCCACCTCCCAAAAGGACGGGGTTGATAGGCTGTTTTTCTTAATTATTCAATATTTATGAATGATTACAATTTATAATCGCTTTTGAAAGCTCGCATCAAATTAAAAATCTTGCTTACGTCAAAGATATCAATCGCTTTCTGAATTTCATCTAATCTTTGGATGAGTTCATTGCAGCAATCAAATTGCTTGCTGAAATCCTTTCCCTTGTCAATTAGCCTTTGAATATCTTCAATGTTTAAGGTAGAGAAAGCAGCATTAAATTCATTGCCTAAATATTTATTAAATTGGATATTGATTTCGCCCCCATCTTTTCCTTGGGAAGCAAATGCTTGCTGTGTTTTATGAGCAGCATCATTCCCATCCATTCCGATTTTAAAGAATTTATACAAGGTCTCGACTAATAAATCAAAGTCAATAGGCTTACGTATTAACGGGAATTCCTTTCCATCTAATCCATCGATGTTTTGATCATTTAAGTAACCGGCCAGCATCAATATTCTATTAAAACCTACTTCAAGTTCATCACGGATAATTCTTGCTGTTTCTACGCCATCCATCTTTGGCATAGAATAATCCATCAGGACAAAGTCGACATTATTTGATTTGAATAGGTTTATGGCTTGCTCGCCACTTGCCGCAGAAATCAATTTCATTTTATATGGGCGTAATAGCTTTTTCAAGATGAGGATATTTGTTTTATCATCGTCTACTATCAAAGCTGTTTTCCCATTTAGTGTTTCAATCACTTCATCTTTACTCGTCGATTTCTCTTGAAGAGTTTTATCAAAGATGATTTCCTGATTACTTGGCTGAATAATGCTAATATTTCCAATTACAAAAGTGAAAGTACTTCCAGAATATAGTTCGGATTTCACTTCTATGCTTCCACCTAATAATTTAGCTAAACTGTTGCAAATACTTAAGCCTAAGCCCTTTCCCCCATGAATACTTTCTAATTCACTTTCTACCTGCATAAATGGTTCAAAGAGGTGTGGTATGTTTTTCTCATCAATGCCATTGCCCGAATCTTGTATACTAATTCTGATTTCTGCTTCCTCATTTTCAGTGAATTGAGTACTAAAGCTAACTCTTACGAAGCCTTGCTGGGTGTATCTAATTCCATTGTCAATTAGTCCTTTCAGTATTTGGCGCACTATTGCTTCGTCTGTGTAAATAATTTCATCTTTAGTATCATCGAAGTGTAGCTCGTATTTTAAGCCCTTTGCTTTTGCTTGCTCCTGGAAAGTCAAGAAAACATCTCTGACCAATACTTTAATATTTGTATTTTGATAGCTTGCTTTTTGTCTGTCGGATTGAATTTTGGATAGATCAATAATATCATTTAGCAACAGCATTAGATGATTTGCTGCCTTGCCAATTCCAATTAAATAATGATTTTCGTGAAGCTTCAAAGCGGATTCTCTTAATATGTTAGAATATCCAATAATCGCATTGAGCGGAGTGCGAAGCTCGTGATTGACGTTTGCCAAGAAAATACTTTTTGCTTTGTTGGCAACTTCTGCATCGTCTTCTGCCTTGATTAGTAAGTTTTCGTTATTAATTCTACTCATGGCAAGAGCAATCATTCTATTAATGGTTTGGATTTG
>CAZGXC010000100.1:0-1573 GCA_964529535.1 uncultured Hyphomicrobiales bacterium
AGGTTGTATCGTTTAATATAGTATTCAAAAGATGGGTGGAATGATAGCAATGCTCGTCCTCGCTTTCCGGCTAATTCTTTTCCTATAGACTCATTTAAGATTTCTAATTCTTTAGCGAATTGCTCAGCATTTTTCTCGATGTTTTCCTTCTGTTCCGGAAACGCCTTAATTATCTCCTTTTCAATTAATGGAATAAGCGCTTTCACTGCCAAAGGATCCAACCAAAAGTGAGGATCAAGCGTAGCAATAGAATTTACGTGATGCTCGCTCCCACTGCAATGATCATCGCATTGATGCCCTAATTTAAAATAGTTAACATATTCACTTGGCAGTAGTTTAATGACCTCAATCTTTCGTTTGCTATTAAATTTTGCAGCCCAAGCATCTAAGTTTTCTGCTGTGTAGAAAAAGATTCTTGCGTTTTCTACCTTTTCGGCGTCGCTTGGTCTCGGCGAATATGTATGCGGAGAATCTCCTGGGCGAGTGATGCAATCAACATTTATAGCATTTTTAGTTAATTCCTGTATTATTAGTTTAAGTGGTTGATTAGATACCACTATTACGTTTTCTTGGACTTCGCTTTTTCTAGCACAAGATATTGACAGAAATACTATTGCCATTAGTGTAATATTTACATATTTTTTCATTGTGTTATATCTTATAAAGTTGAACTTATACAAAATTACCCCAAAATCCTGAGAAAATTGGGGTAATTTTAATTTTATTTCAAGAAAAAATTATTTTTTCTTGTTCTTTTTGTATTCTTCGATGATTTCTTCTTGAACGCTCTTTGGAACTGGATTGTATTTTAAGAACTCCATCGTAAATTCGCCCTTGCCCTGAGTGTTGCCACGAAGGTCAGTAGCGTAACCAAACATCTGATTTAAAGGCACTTCAGCATCTACTACCACAAAACCATTATCGCTTGTAGTATTGATAATAAGACCTCTTCTTTGATTTAATTGTCCAATTACTGCGCCTTGGAACTCCTCTGGAGCAGATACTTCTAATTTCATAATCGGCTCTAAGATAATAGGACCTGCTTTTGCAATAGCTTCTTTAAGAGCCATTTTTGAAGCAAGTTTGAATGCCATTTCTGATGAATCCACTGGGTGAGTCTGACCATCATTTAATGTTACTCTTACACCCACTACTGGTTGCTCGATTAAGATACCTTTTTCAGTTTGCTCTTTGAATCCTTTGTCGCAGGCTGGTATTAATTCTCTTGAAATTACACCACCTACTACTTTATCTACAAATTCGTAATCAATAGCTTCTTCTAATGGAATTGGCTCGATAAATCCGCCAACTCTTGCGAATTGTCCAGATCCACCACTTTGCTTTTTGTGTGTATAGTTATAATCAGCGTGCTTAGTAATAGTCTCGCGGTAAGCAACTTTTGGCTTGCCGACTACTACATCCACGTTATATTCTCTCTTAATTCTCTCGATATAGATTTCTAAGTGCAATTCGCCCATACCGCTGATAATTGTTTCGCCAGATTCTTCATCTCTCTTCACGTGGAATGTAGGATCTTCCTTCTGGAAGCGGTTCAATGCTTTGGAGAAGTTAG
>CAZGXC010000100.1:1583-2900 GCA_964529535.1 uncultured Hyphomicrobiales bacterium
GTTTTCTTGCGGAGTAACAGAAAGCTCAATTACTGGATTTGGCACGAACATAGAAGTCATTGAAATATTTACATTTCCATCGGTGAAAGTATCGCCTGATGCGCATTCCACACCGAATAGAGCTACGATGTCTCCAGATTCAGCAGATTCAATATCATGCATTTGCTCTGCATGCATTCTTACCAAACGAGATAACTTAATCTTCTTTTTATTTTTAGTATTGTAAATAAAATCGCCCTTAGCTAATTTACCTTGGTAAATTCTCATATAAGTTAGCTGACCATATTTACCATCTTCAAGTTTGAATGCCAAGCCTACAAATGGCTTTGTGCTATCAGTCATTAATTGAACTGGAGCTTCATTGTTATCTTGATCTAATCCTTCGTTCACTTTATCAAGTGGAGAAGGCAGATAGTCGCACACGCCATCAAGCAATGTCTGAATACCTTTATTTTGCTTTGCAGTTCCAACAAATACTGGAACTACCTTCAAGCCAATAGTAGCTCTTCTGATAACTTCTTTTAATTTTTCAACTGGGACATCTTCTTCTGCTAAGAATTTCTCAGCGATTTCATCATCAAAATCAGATAATGTCTCAATCATTTCCATTCTGCGGAACTCAGCAGTTTCAAGTAATTGTGCTGGTATATCGCTTTCTACAATATTTTCGCCATTATCACCTTTGTATGTAATAAACTTCATTTTCAGTAAGTCAATTACTCCCTGGAAATCGCTTTCCATTCCCACGGGCATAGTCATTAATATTGGCTTTAGTTGGAGTTTGTCTCTCAACTGTTGGAATACTTTATCTGGATTTGCGCCAGTTCTATCTACTTTGTTGATAAATACTAATCTAGGGACTCCATAGCGACGCATCTGTCTGTCTACTGTTGTGGTTTGCGATTGAACGCCTGCCACGCCACAAAGGACTAAGACAGTGCCATCTAGCACTCTCAGTGATCTTTCAACCTCTACGGTGAAGTCAATATGTCCGGGTGTATCAATCAAGTTAATAGCATAATCTTTCCACGTAGTATACGTGGCTGCTGATTGGATGGTAATTCCTTTTTCGCGCTCTAGATCCATTGAGTCCATTGTAGGACCTGCTCCAGATTTGTCGCGTGTTTCGATTACCCTGTGTATTTTTCCGGTAAAGAATAAAATTCGCTCGCTAAGAGTAGTCTTGCCTGAGTCGATATGGGCTGCTATCCCGATGTTTCTTAGATTAGCAATATTTGTCATTGTTGTATTTTACTATAGTATTTATAATATCTATTTAAAGGATTGCAATTTAATATTTTAGTTTGAATATCAAAT
>CAZGXC010000100.1:3000-7731 GCA_964529535.1 uncultured Hyphomicrobiales bacterium
TTTATAATATCTATTTAAAGGATTGCAATTTAATATTTTAGTTTGAATATCAAATTAAGATTGCGTTAAATTTATTTTCTACATTTTTTGTAGATAAGTAGGGGCTTATTCCAAGCCCCTACTTATATTTACTTCTATAAAGTCAGCGATGAAATTTCGCTTTCAATTTCTTGAGTTAGGTTGTCATCCTTTACGGATGCTGTCTTTGATGAGCTTCCGAAGATATTAGGTATATCGCTTGTTACGTTCATTTCCTGATATTTTCTTAAGCCTGTTCCTGCTGGTATCATTTGACCGATAATGATATTTTCCTTCAAGCCTGTCAAGTGGTCAATCTTCGAAGCTATCGCTGCATCTGATAGAACGCGAGTAGTTTCTTGGAATGATGCCGCACTTAGCCAGCTCTCAGTAGTTAATGATGCTTGCGTAATTCCGAGCAATAGCGGTTCTGCTGTTGCAGGCTCTGCTGGGCGCACTTCGCAGATTTCTTTTCCTTTTTTCTTCAGGTCATTATTTACTTCGCGCACTTTTTTGCGGGAAACAAGTGAACCTTCTTTGAATTTGGATTCGCCTTTTTCTACGATTACTACTTGGCTCTTTAGCTTATCATTTTGGTCAATAAAGTGTAGTTTATCTACGTGGTCATTTTCGATGAACATAGAATCGCCACTATCTACGATAGTTACTTTTTGGAGCATTTGGCGCACTACTACTTCGATGTGTTTATCATTGATCTTCACACCCTGCATACGGTATACTTCCTGGATTTCATTTACTAAGTATTCCTGAACGGCGTGAGGACCTTTGATGCGGAGAATGTCGTGAGGGTTAATCGAGCCTTCGGTTAATCTATCACTTGCGCGGACGAAGTCGCCTTCTTGCACTAAGATGTATTTTCCTACCGGCACGCTGTATTCCATTCTTGTCTTTTCGTCAAGAGATGTTACTACTACGACTCTCTGGTTTCTCTTTGGTTTATCGAAAGAAATCAATCCATCAATATCGGTTACCACTGCTGGGATTTGTGGAGAGCGAGCTTCGAATAGCTCGGTAACTCTTGGCAAACCGCTCGTGATGTCTCTTGTTCTACCCATGTCTCTTGGGATTTTAACAAGTGATGTTCCCACGCCTACTACTTCATCATCTTCGATACGAATCTGTGCTTTTGTAGGAATATTGTAAGATCTAATTACTTTGTTTGTATCGTCTAAGATGTCGATTGCCGGAGATTTTGTTTTATCTCTTGATTCGATAACTATCTTAGTAATGTGTCCTGTTTGCTCATCATTTACTTCGCGGTAAGTAATATTATTAATAAGGTCTCTGAATTTGATTCTTCCCTCTACCTCTGTGATGATAGTAGTGTTGTATGGATCCCATTCGTAAATGATTTGTCCTTTTTTAATAGTATCGCCATCTTTTATTTTTAATTCCGCTCCGTATGTAGCATCGTATTTTGTTAGATGTCTGCCTGTTTCAGCTTCTACGATGTTGATCATACCGCTTCTACTTGTTACGAGAGTGATTTCATCTTCGTCGCCTTCGTAGCTTACGGTTCTCATGTTTTCGAATTGGATTACACCATCGAATTTCGCTGTGATAGATGATTGCGATGTTACCAAAGCTGCCGTACCACCGGTATGGAATGTTCTAAGTGTTAGCTGAGTTCCAGGCTCACCGATAGATTGCGAAGCGATTGTTCCCACTGCTTCTCCAGTATCTACGAGTTTGCCAGTTGCGAGGTTTCTACCATAGCATTTTGCGCATACACCGCGACGGGATTCGCATGTTAGCACTGATCTAATAAGAACTGTTTCTACTGAAGATTGCTCGATTGAGTTTGCAATATCTTCTGTGATGATATCACCAGCACTGCATAGTTTTTCTTCGCTGATGCTATCGATTACATCTACAAGTGCTACTCTGCCGAGGATTCTTTCGTGTAGTGGTTCTTTTACCTCTTCGCCTTCTTTGATAGCGGTCATTTCCACGCCACGGATAGTTCCGCAATCGTGATCCGTAATAATTACGTCTTGAGCTACGTCATGGAGACGACGAGTTAAGTATCCTGCTTCCGCAGTCTTTAATGCTGTATCTGCCAAACCTTTACGCGCACCGTGTGTAGAGATAAAGTACTCAAGGATTGATAGACCTTCCTTAAAGTTCGCAATGATAGGATTCTCGATTAGCTCGCCTGTAGAACCAGAAAGAGATTTCTTTGGTTTAGCCATAAGACCTCTCATACCTGCTAACTGACGGATCTGCTCTTTAGAACCTCTCGCTTGCGAATCAAGCATCATCCAGAATGGGTTAAATCCACCGTTTGCTTGAGACAACTCACTGTATAGCTTATCGGCTATTCTATTTGTAGCTGTAGACCAAGTATCAATGATTTTGTTAGTTCTCTCGCCTGCGGAAATCACACCATTTTGGTAAGCAAATTCAATCTCGTCAATTTTGAGTTTTGAGTTTTCAATAATAGTAAATTTCTCTTCTGGGATAATTACTTCGTGGATACTTACGGATAAACCGCCTTTTGTAGCATAAGTAAAGCCCATGTTTTTCAGATCATCGAGGAACTGAACAGTTTTTGCTAAGCCTGCTTTGCGGAAGCATTGACCAATAATTTGGCGCAATCTCTTCTTTGTAAGCAATTCATTAAGGAAGCCAAGTTCTTCTGGCACTATTTCATTCAGCACGATTCGACCAACGCCGGTTTCGAGATATTCGCCTGGTGCTATTCTCACTTTGATTTTAGCATGCAGGTCGATTACTTCTTGATTTAATCCAATGATTACATCTTTCTTCGAAGCAAATGTTTTTCCTTCGCCCTTAGCGCCTTTGCGAATTTTTGTAAGGTAATATACTCCAAGTACCATGTCCTGCGACGGCACAGCAATTGGATCGCCATTTTGCGTGTGCATAATATTATGCGGAGCCAACATAAGCAATAGTGCTTCTAATTGTGCTTCGTATGATATTGGCACGTGGACTGCCATCTGATCGCCGTCAAAGTCGGCGTTGAATGCCGTACATACGAGCGGATGGAGCTGAATAGCTTTACCTTCAATTAGCTTTGGTTGGAATGCTTGGATACCCAATCTATGCAGAGTAGGGGCACGGTTTAGCATTACTGGATGCCCATCGATTACTCTTTCGAGTATGTCCCAAACCTCAGTAGTTTTGCGTTCCACCATTTTTTTGGCAGATTTTACAGTTTTTACGTGTCCGCGCTCGATTAATTTACGGATAATGAATGGCTTGAATAACTCAATCGCCATATCCTTTGGTAAACCGCATTCGTGGAGTTTTAATTCTGGACCCACAACGATTACGGAACGACCGGAATAATCCACGCGCTTTCCGAGAAGGTTCTGACGGAATCTACCAGTTTTACCTTTTAATGTATCGGCTAATGATTTTAATGCTCTTTGTGATTCTGCGCGAACTGCTCTTCTGCTGTTATCGAATAAAGCATCTACAGACTCTTGAAGCATTCTTTTTTCGTTTCTTAAGATTACTTCTGGAGCTTTAATATCTATAAGTCTTCTTAATCTATTATTTCTAATGATTACTCTTCTGTATAAATCATTTAAGTCCGAAGTTGCGAATCTACCGCCTTCAAGTGGCACAAGTGGTCTTAAATCTGGAGGAGTAACTGGTAATACGTCGAGCACCATCCACTCAGGTCTATTTTCGATTGTCTGATCTTCTCTGTGCGTAAATGCGTCGAGTATTCTCAATCTCTTTAATAGATCTGCTTTTCTTTGCTGAGATGTTTCGTCCTTCAGAGCAAGTTTCAATTGATAATATAAATCTTCAACTTCTACTCTTTTTAACAATTCTTTAATAGCTTCAGCACCGATTCCGGCAACGAATTTATTAGGATCATCATCTTCTAATTCGAATTGCTCTTTTGGCAGAGACGCCAAAATATCCAGATATTGGTCTTCTGTTAATAAATCTTTTGGATTTAATCCAGTGTTACCCGGCTGAACTACTGTATATGATTCATAGTATACTATTCTTTCTACGTCTTTTGTTGGCATTCCGAGAATACCAGAAATTTTGCTTGGGAGCGATCTCAAGAACCAGATATGCACTACTGGCACAGCCAACATAATGTGGCCCATTCTTTCGCGGCGGACAGATTTTTGAGTTACTTCTACGCCGCATCTATCGCATATTATACCTTTATAGCGAATTCTTTTATACTTGCCACAGGCGCATTCCCAATCTCTGATTGGACCGAAAATCTTTTCGCAGAACAATCCGTCTTTTTCTGGGCGGAAAGAGCGATAATTGATAGTCTCTGGTTTAGTTACTTCTCCGAAAGACCGTCCTAAAATATCATCTGGAGATGCTATTCTAATTGATATTTTGGAAAAGCCTCTGCGAGGTATTGATTTAGATTGCATTTTCTGCTCCTCTATCTATCTTTTATTTATTTTATACTTAATAGTTATTATTTAATTTTATTAGTTTCCGCAGATTATCTACTGGATAAGCTGCGGAATGTATTCTTATTCTATATCTAAATCGAGGCATAAGCCTTGTAATTCGCGGACTAACACATTAAATGATTCAGGGATATTTGGCTGAGGCATATTCTCGCCTTTTACTATCGCTTCATACATTTTTGCTCTGCCCTGGACGTCATCGGATTTCATTGTCATCATCTCTTGTAGAGTATTTGCTGCACCATAAGCCTCAAGTGCCCAAACCTCCATC
>CAZGXC010000101.1:0-5029 GCA_964529535.1 uncultured Hyphomicrobiales bacterium
AACCCGCGACCCTCAGCTTGGGAAGCTGATGCTCTACCAACTGAGCTATTCCCGCAGTTAATAGAAAAAAAAACAGCCCACTAAATTCTGCTCTTCTTATTTAATAAAGAAGCGCGAGACCGCACAAATGGACCGCATTTTCTTTTACTTCACCGGGACTCGCTGTTCCACATTATGTTTCTTATTTTTTATGAAGCAAAGAGAGCGGGAGACGAGATTCGAACTCGCGACCCTCGGCTTGGAAGGCGGATGCTCTACCACTGAGCTACTCCCGCATTATGCAATCACTTTATCAATATGGCTTTAAGCCAATCTGTGGGGTAGGCAGGGATCGAACCTGCCCTGAGTTCCCTCGGCGGATTTACAGTCCGCTGCCACACCATTGCGGCGTCTACCCCAGGTTACTATGATTGCCTCTAATTCTTCATTCTAAAAAAAGAATACAAAATTAAGCATATTTTTCAAATTGTCAAAATTATTTTTTTGCTTACGTAAATATTTTGGTCTTAACTCAAAATTTTACTGCTCTTCATCACTAATTAACCATAACCTTTGCAATTAAAGAGACTACAAAAATACGACTTTTTTCGGAATATACAAAATTATTTTTAAAATATTTTTTATTTTTTTTCACACTCATTTATTATTCCTACCGTCTAAATCCTTATTATCCATTAAATAGAGGCATATATGAATTTCCCAAAATTCGATAATAAAAAGGTGATTAAGTTCGAAGATGGCTCAAACTGGGCAGTAGTAGCGGAAGAGACAAATCAATTCGAGGCGGAACTTATAAAAGGTAAGCTCGAATCCGAGAATATAGACTGCGAAATTATTAGCCAATTAGATAGCGCGCATTTGATTTTATTTGGTAAAAATGCGATTATTAAAATCTATGTTAAAATCGAAGATTACCAAAAAGCATTAGATCTACTGATGTCCGCAGACTTTTCAGAGGAAGATGACATACTGCCAGCTAATGATATTCCAGAATAGAACTCATATCAATTGATTAATTTTCTTTATCAGCGAATTTAGTTTTAATTATTCGATTTTTCTATTTAATTTTGTATTCTTTTTAACAATACATCGAAATTAATATGGAAACGATTGAAAACGCTGGACAAAAGAAAATAATATTAAGTGGTATCCAACCCTCTGGTGATCTAACTATTGGGCATTATACAGGGGCTTTGAAGAATTGGGTAGCTTTACAAGACGACTACAATTGCTATTACATGGTCGCCGATTTGCATTCTATTACAGTAAAGCAAGTTCCAGCGAATTTAAGAAAATCCACTCTGGATACTGCTGCAATGTTTATTGCTGCCGGTGTCGATCCAGAGAAATCTATTTTGTTTATTCAATCGCACGTTCCTGAGCACTCTCAATTAACTTGGGTCCTTAATACTTTTACAGGTATGGGCGAATGTTCCCGTATGACGCAGTTTAAGGATAAATCCGCTCAACATAGTGAGAATATTAATACAGGTCTCTTTACTTATCCCGTATTAATGGCAGCTGATATCTTATTGTATCAAGCTCATTTAGTCCCCGTAGGCGAGGATCAAAAGCAGCATTTGGAGTTAACGCGCAATCTCGCCCAGAGGTTTAATCATAATTATTCTGATACTTTTATCGTTCCCGCCCCATATATTACAAAACTTGGCGCAAGGGTGATGAGCCTTCAAGATCCAAGCAAGAAGATGTCTAAGTCAGATCCTAACGAAAAAAGCAGTATCTTCTTAACAGATTCCTCTGATGTTGTAAAATCTAAAATCAAACGCGCCGTTACAGATTCAGGAACAGATATCAAATATGATGAATCTCGCCCGGGAATCACAAATCTTATGTCACTTTATTACGTTGCTACGGGTAAGGATTTCCCTACAATAGAAAAAGAATTTGAAGGAGTCGGTTACGGAGATTTCAAAATAGCAGTAGCAGATGCCGTAGCGGACTACCTCTCTCCTATTAGAGATAAATACATGGAAATTCGCAAGAATGAAAATCTACTTAAAGAAATATTAATTAATGGTGCCGAAAAAGCATCAATTCAAGCACGAAAAACATTAAGAAAAGTTTATAAAAAAGTTGGCTTTGTAAGCTTTTAATTATTAATTTTAATATACATTTCCTTTATTACGATTCAAGCCCCTACCTCATTAGAGATAGGGGCTTGAATTTATATCTTTAAGCTAAATAGCTTATGAGATCTTCTTATATGTAGGCAATGTAATTTGCACTACGTTTCCATCATCGGCGCCGAATGTTTCTACTGTCATCGTTCCGTTCATCATCTTCACAATAGAAGCGGCGATTGATAATGACAATAATACATCATTTTTATCTTTGTGTAGATTCCCAAGAATGTTGTTTGAATGTTCTTTGTATAGAGCAATCATTTCAGCTACTAATGGATTAGGATCTGTCATTAACTGGATTTCAGTTGCACCCTCGTATGGGTTTTCAGTAGCAGCTACTTGCATAGACATTTTGTCTAAGCCTTGTGAAACTCCCAAGTAAATATTTCTCATTGCCTTGTTTAATAGAATCTCATCTACAATAACTTTAGCTGAGGTTTCTCCTTCGTCCATAAATGATATTGATAATAATTTTTCTATATTTTCAGCGTTGAATGCTGTCAATGCTTTATTTAGTGAAATCTTAGTATCAATAGTTTTTATATCGACTTTGTTAGCTCCAGATCCATCTGCCACATCAACTAAATCAGATACAAACGTCATTAATTCTTCAGATGATTCTTTCGCTAATAAGATATAAGACATTTGCTCTTCGTCGTCTTCAAATAATCTCATTTCGAGCAACTGTAAGTAACCCATAATACCTGTTAATGAGTTCCTCATTTGGTGGCTCAATTTAGTCATAAAGTTGGATTTGAATTCACTTGCTTCGCTTGTGAACTGCTCAGCCAATTGCATTTGTTTAGCTCTAAGTATAGATTCTTTTTCAGCTAATTTCTCTAATGTAACATCGCGTCCGATTGCATAAATAAGTCCATCAATTTTAGATATAGTGAAACTCCAGCTTATCCATTTATTGTCATTATTTGCTGATACCATTTCATAATCAATTCTCTCGGTTACTTCACCTGTTACCTCGCTTACTTTTTTAGTAAAGCTGTTGGCATCTTCTGGATTCACGAACAGCTGAGCAATATTTTTGCCAATCATATCTTCAGAGCGAGTATTGTATATAGCATCCGCAGCTGCGTTTAAGGACTTCCAATTACCAGATAAATCTAAAACAGCGATAATATCTTTCGAAGCTTCAACTATGCGTCTTTGCGAACGAGTCATTCTCACTGCTAAATCTATCGCTCTTGCACGACTTGTAGTAACTGAATAAATGAACAAGAATAATAGAATCGACAACACAAGAGAAGCTACAAATAAGATATTGTGTAGATTTCTTGTTACCCAATCAACGTAATTGGGGATCGTTGAAAATTTCACATCAATATCTCTATCAGCTATTTTTAAAGTTTCAGTTACATTAAATAGGGTTAGGTCTTCTGCTTTAAAATTATCGAAATTTTTAGATTTATAAACCTGAACTTCACCATCAGCTTTATCAACAAGTTCAAACACAATGCTTGTATCAGAAGGGAAGTTTCCACCTAATGCATCAGAGAAAAATCTATTAGCATCGATTTCTTCCACTACCACTCCGCTATAATTAGCATCTCTCTCGGCTTTATTTGATCTTGCAGATTTTTCCTTATACACAGGGGCAATAATATAAAATGCTCCATCCTCCATGTTGAGAGTCTTTCCAACTTTTGTAGCGGTTACTACGTTGTTGTCTTTTGCCTTGTCGATTGCAGCTTTTTCAGCAGACGTTGTATTAAAATCAAAACCAGCGTGTTTAATGTTTTTTTCTACGGGTTCAATAAACTCCACAGGATACAAAATACTGTTTGCTGATAGAGGGTGAATTGCGTAATCCCATAATCCTTGGCGTTGCATATTAAACACATGGTTTCCCACTTCATTACTCGGAATGCGAGGGATATACATTAAGGATTTTATTGAGGCGTTCGTATTTGTAGGAACGCTTGAATAAAGCTTAAAATAATCTCTTACTACTTCCACATATTCATCGTAAAGCCCTTGAATAGAGGTTAGCACTTGGAGATTTGAGTTGTATTTATTTTCCAATCTAAGCATTACCGAGCTTACAGCTTTATTGAAAGAGGCTTTTGTCTCGCTTTCATAGTTTTCTCTAATACTCTGCCTTACATAAAATGACAGAGCTATAAATATTATCAAAGCTATAAAAGCAGGATACGTTTTCGAAAAACTGTTTACTTTTGTCTTTGTCTGCGAAGTTTCTTTTAAAATTGCTTCGTAGTTATTAGCAGAATAATTTTTTGTATTTTCCATAATTATTATTTTCTATTTTAAAGAATCTTTCTTAGCGTTCATCAAATCAACTATTTCTTGGACGAAAATTGCTGTATTTATAGGCTTAGATATATAACCATCGAAACCCATTTCTAGGAATTTTTCTCTATCGCTCAATTGAGCGAAGCCTGTTGCAGCAACAATCGGAACTTCCTTACCATAGGGCAACTCTCTAACGAATTTCATTATTTCTCCCCCGTTCATATCGGGTAAAAGTATATCACATAGTAACAGAATAGGCCTGTTGTTTTTTAGCCACTCTAAGGCAGTTTTGCCATCGCCAAAATCGCTTACTTCATATCCACTTTTTTTGAGTAAAGTGCAAAATAATTTTCTTATAGGGAGGTTGTCCTCTACCACACAAATTGTATTTTCCATATTATCCGTATATAAATATTTTGTTCTAGAATTAATTGTTTTAATTGAGTTATTAAATTATCTTACAATCTGAATCTCAACTCTTCTATTTCGACCTCTTCCTGCTGCAGTGGTGTTGTCCGCAATAGGCTCAAGAGCGCCTCGACCTCTATCGAGAACTCTTCTACGAGCAATACCATTTTTCACAAGATATTGGGTGATATTAGTAGCCCTGTTTTCTGAAC
>CAZGXC010000101.1:5039-7705 GCA_964529535.1 uncultured Hyphomicrobiales bacterium
GCTTCTGGTTCTGTTCAGTTGTTCCAGCGTTGTCCGAATGCCCCGATACTCTAACTGTGAAGTTTGGATTGGATTTCATATAATCTACCAATGCATCAAGATATTCTTTCTGAACTTTTGTTATCGAAGCACTTTCTGATGTAGGGTAGTAAAATATTTTAGGTTGATTTGGATTAATTACGTTGGTTCTTTTTTGAGCTTGATCATCTTCTGATACCTTCACACTTTCTTGCTGTGCAATTTCAGGTTCATTTTTGACGATAATTTCTACCTTTTCTTCTACCGGGATTTCTCGCAGAGCTGCGAATACTCTTTCTTTAGGCTGGAAACCTCCGAATTCTACTCCCAATTCTTTTCTATATGATGCTACGTATCTAGGAGGTTCAATATAGTTTACGTCTAAACTCAATGTATCATATTTTTTATTATCAATATTAAACTTAAAATTAATTCCTGCTTTTGCAATGAATGGGATTCTCTTCGAATCATTAAATGATAACTCGTAGGAACCTATGTGAATACTTGCATACGGAGTAATATACGATCTCATATAATCATACATGTCTGCTACGAAAATATCGTATCCAACCCCGACGTTCAATCCAATACGTATTTTTTCTGGATCATATGGCATATTCATTTCATCTACTATTGGTTCAGGGTTTATTCTGTGCCTGTACACCAATAGAGTTTTAGCAATATTAACATCAATATCAACCCCAGCTGTTACGAACAGATTTTCCGTTGGAAAATTATATCTAACTCCAGGGGATATAGATATATAATTCAGTGTATATCTGCTGTCGAAGCTTGTCTTTTGCTGATCTGGGAATTTCTCTCCATCAGCCTTATTCTTCCTTTGGTCATAAAGATTTACTCTTAGGTATGCTCCAAACATACCATCAACTGGAAGCCATTCTCCATACAAGCCAGCGTATCCACCGAATCCTGTTCCGGCATCATAATGAATTATCTTCTGTCCTAACACATCATTATCATCTATTTGCTCTGGATACCGTAAGGCACCAAAGCTCATTGCACCAGAAACTCCTCCACTTATTCCAAACCACCAATCTGACAGCGTTCTATCTATTATTAAAGTGTCAAAATTATTAATTATTTTTACAACTTTAAAATCCCCGCGTGGAGCTTGGGAAAATAACCCTATACAAGTTAATAGAATAAAACTTCCTAATATTATTAATTTCTTTATCACGTTACCAATAATCTTTTATCTGTATAATAAATGCAAATATAGTATTTTTTATTAAAATAATCACAACAATTTTTAAAAAAAATACAAAAAAATTATTTCACTAACTGGATCTTCACAAATGCTTCTGATCTATTAATGCTCTGATCTTTTATAGGAAGTGCTGTTATCACGACCTCATATACTCCAGTAGCATCATGAGCACCAGCCACATACTCCAATACATGTGGGGATTGTCTCATATTCATTTTATAAGGCACATTTGTGCATAGAGTCCTAATACTCCTACCTCGCACATCTTTTACGACAGCTGTTACATATGAATCATCTTCTAACCAAAAGTTGATGTTTGTTTTATCAACAAATGGGTTTGGAGCCGCCGATGCTGCAAAAATTACAGCGTTTGGAATTTCAGCGCAAGCGCGTGCTAAGAAAATATCTTTACTTTCACTGAATGTACGATGCTTATATTCTAATTGATAGCAATAATCTACATTTCTATAAGGCACCGTATCCAACCAAAAATACAAACCACCTAATCCATTTTTACCCGTTCCTTTCAACTCCATATTTTTTGGGTGATACGCTATTATTTCATTATAAGTTACTGAGTCATGCGGCATAAATTTATCCCGACGCAACCCTCTTTTCAGAATAAACCCTTCATTGTATGGTTCGCTGGAGGTCTTCCACTGAACGCTAACAACTTTCTGACCCTCGTATATTACTTTGAAATAATCAAGAACAAATTTCTCTTCCACGTTATTGCTAATATAATTAACAAAATGCTTAACTGTGTCGCTCATTTCTAAGTTATCGTCCACATTATGCCATACGATACCAGGAGCTAACAATGTATCTTTGTCTAACTTATAAGCACATGCTTGGAAGAATTCTGTAGGCTCTTCCCATCTTAACTTATTCGGAATATTGAATCCATTCTTGCTTTTTAATACAAACTCACCCAAGACAATACCTGAATCATTTTTGGGAACATAAATTGAGTTTTTAAATTCTTCCGGTCCAGCTATATATATAGAAATCCTATTGTTCTTACTAATAGTAGGGCGAACAATATAATCGGTCTTAGGAAGCGTTTCGTTACCTGCGGAAACCATTAATCGTAAATCCGTAACACCCGTAAATTTGATTTCTACGGAGTCTGGATTGACAACTAATCCTGCCGCATCAAAACTTATTTGATAAGTTCCATTTACGAAGCTAAGCCATCTATCAGAATGCTTTATCAATCTGATTTTAAAGCCCAGTTCATCGGTATTCAAGTACTTTATGTCTGTAATAGCTATGGTAGCCAATGTATCACGAAAAGTTGTCTCCTTTGCTGAGGCGCTTTCATGCTGAAGTATTCCGCAAATTGCCAGAAATAGCACAATGATCTTATATTTTAAACTATTTAATTTCATTTTTGTTTCTTTTATTATTATAATCTAAA
>CAZGXC010000102.1:0-7691 GCA_964529535.1 uncultured Hyphomicrobiales bacterium
GCTTGCGTATGGTGGGCGGTGTCATATTCTTCATCATGGGATACGACATGCTCCAAGCGAGGATAACCAGAGTGAAACTAAAGGAAGACGAAATATCAACTTACGTAAATGATATTTCAATTACTCCGATAGCAATTCCATTAATCACCGGTCCCGGCGCCATCACAAACGCAATAGTGCTAATGGAGGATGCCCAAACAATCGAGCAGAAGATTCTATTAATTGCTGCAATCTTTGTAGTAGTTTTAATCAGCTTCGTTATCCTGCGGTATTCCAATTACGTTACGAAAGTGATCGGCGAGACTGGCAATAACGTAATGATGAGATTAATGGGCTTAATAATGATGGTGATAGCCATAGAGTTTTTCTTCGCTGGTCTAAAGCCTATTATCCAAAGCATTTTGAAAATATAATAATATTATGAATAAGAATCATAATCTATAAGCAATTATAAAGAAGCTATCATTATAATATTATTTGGTAGCTTTTTTTTTTATTAATTATAAAATAAAATATTGAAATATCACTATAATTTCTTAATTTGTAAATATTTTTTTTAAAAACAATCTACAAAGCTAATAATTAAATAGTTTATAAACAATTTTTTGGAGAGAATTAAATGGATAATAAAAAACCATTTGTTCCGTATGTCCCCGCCGATTCAAATATGGCGGAATTTACCCTTAAAGCCGTGCTGATTGGTCTCGTCTTGGCGGTAGTCTTGGGCGCAGCAAACGCCTATTTAGGGCTAAAAGCTGGTATGACCATCGCTGCTACTTACCCAGCAGCCGTGATTGGTATGGCAATTCTAAAAATAATGAAAGGTTCTATTCTCGAAGAGAATATGGCAAGAACCGTCGGCTCAATCGGTGAATCTGTAGCAGCAGGCGCAATCTTCACTATCCCCGCTTTCTATATCGCAGGGATTTGGAATCCTTTCCTAACCACAGGGAATTATATCACCGCTACTTTAATATTAGTAATCGGTGCTATTCTCGGTATTATGTTCGTAGCACTTCTCCGCAGAGTAATGGTGGAAGATGCCGAGCTACCATATCCCGAATCAGTAGCGGCTTCTGAGATCCACAAGACTGGTCGCAACAGTGGCGGTGGCTCTAAATTCTTATTCGGTTCTATGATTTTCGGTGCAATAGTGAAAGCTCTCGGGCAATTCAAGCTATTCCCAGAAGTTGTAGAGAAATTTATTCCTTTCGGGAAGCAAACCATCACCGGCACTAATTTCGCTGGGCAGGGCGGTATCTTATTAAGCTCTCCTGGCATTAGCCCTGCATATATGGGCGTTGGTTATATTATTGGTCCAAAGTTAGCTGCTCTGAACTTCAGCGGTGGAATGATCGCATGGGGACTTCTAACTCCGATAATACTTTATTTCCTCGCTCCTTACATTGATTTCAATGTGATAGCTCAATCAATTTTCGCAGACAATGCTGCGATGATTCAAAAAGGGAAATTAGCAGCTGATGCAGCAATTACAATGGATCAAGCATATTCAAAAGCTTGGATTGACGTTGCCTTCCAGGTCTGGAAATTTATCGTTAGACCTATCGCTATCGGCGGAATGCTCGTAGGCGCTGCATTCACTTTATATAAAATGCGTAAAAGCTTAACTACTGGTATCGTTCGCGCAATTAATGACGTGAAAAAAGCTGCAAAAGGCGAATCAGTAGATACAGCAAGAACAGACAAAGATCTTAGCTTCATCGTTGTTATTGGAGGTATTATTCTCGTAGCAATCGCTACTTTCTGTATGACTTACTTTATATTCAATGCTTCTTTGGCTGTATCATTTGTAGCAGCTACTGTATTGATAATCTTAGCATTTTTCTTTGCTGCAGTTTCTGGATACCTCGTGGGTATTATGGGATCAAGTAATAACCCTATTAGTGGTCTTACTCTTACAGCTCTCGTAGTAACTGCACTTGTTATGGTTATTATGGGCGTTACTGGTCAAGAAGGCGTAGCAACAGTGCTTGGAGTAGCAGCTATCGTATGCGTAGCAGCAGCAGTAGCTGGCGAAATGCTTCAGGATTTAAAAGTTGGTCATATACTCGGTGGCACTCCTTGGAAAATGGAGCTTGGCGATATTTTCGGCGTTGTGATCTCTGGTGCGGTGATGTTCCTCGTCCTTTCATTCCTTAATGAAGGGGACGTAGCAATGGGTCTTCGCGAAGGATATGTCGGTGGCTTCGGTAGCCCTAAACTCTCGGCTCCGCAAGCGAGTTTGATGGCAATTCTGTCTCAAGGTATCGTCGGCGGTCAAATGGCTTGGCCTCTTATCATCGTAGGTATGTTGATGGGCGTTGGCTTAATCTTGATGCAAGTAAAAAGCCCTATGCTTGTCTCCGTTGGTATGTATTTACCATTAGAGACTACTTTTGCTATTTTCCTCGGTGGAATCGTAAAGGGTATCGTTGAGTTCTTCCAACAGAAGAAAAATCACAATGAATCTCAGAAATCAAGAATTGAAAACACAGGCGTGCTAATAGCATCTGGATTAATCGCAGGCGAAGCTCTGATGGGCTTGGTATTTGCGGGATTCGCCGTGTTCGACGTCTTCCCTCCTGCAATCTTCACAGATCCTTCGTTTATCGTGAGCCTTGTAGTATTGGCAGCAATAGCTTACATTTTAGTAGCTATTCCTCTTAAAAAAGCAGGCAATCCCGATGAACCAGCAGGACCATCGATGAATATGTAATATATAAATAATATGTAATACTCGAATATTGATAAGATTCGTGTTTATTGATATATCTGAAGCCACTTGCTTATTTAGGCGAGTGGCTTCTCATTATAAAAATATATTATTGAATACTTATTTATTAATATTATATTTGTAGTCCTTAAATAGCAACATTTTACGAAATATTACGTAATATCAATTTACTCAAAATCTTACAAATGAAAATAAATTTTTACAAAATAAATACAGGAGATTTTAATGTTAAAATCAAAATTTTATCAAATAATATTGGGTGTGGTAGTAATGATTAGTTCCGTCGCTGGGGCTAAAGCAGCCGATTTCACTCCGATTAAATTTGAAAAAGAAGTTCTCGAGAACGGGCTGACCGTAATTTATTATATGGATAAATCAGCTCCAATCGTAAGCACAGTAGTGCATTATAACGTCGGTTCCAAAGATGAAGATACCGATAAAACAGGTTATGCGCACTTCTTCGAGCATTTAATGTTCGAAGCAACAGATGCCATTCCTCGCGCTACTATTGACAAAAATGTGCAAGCAGCAGGCGGCGAGCTAAATGCTTACACAGCATTTGACCAAACAGTATTCCATTTCACTTTGCCATCGAATGAAATCAAATTGGCTCTTTGGATGGAATCTCAGAGAATGAGAAAATTACACGTCGATGAAATCGGAGTAGAAACTCAAAGAGGCGTAGTAACTGAAGAATTGAAAATGCGCACTACTAATCAGCCATACGGCACATTATTAAGCAAATTTTGCGCAGCTACATTCCCTGGCTCTGGTTATTCTTGGGCAGTAATCGGTAGCGAAGAGCATATACAGCGCGCTACAATTCAGAATTTCAAAGATTTCTATGATAATTTCTACAAACCAAATAATGCTACCTTAGTAATTGCTGGTGATTTCGAGTTAAATGACGCTAAGCAATATGTGCGCGATTATTTCGGGCAATACGCAAAAGGAGATGAACCAAAGCGCCACAATTACCAATTGAAAGCTTTGGACAAAGAATACCGCGAAACAGTAATCGACGATAAAGCTCCTATGACTGCTTTATTCTTAGGTTTCCAAGGACCAAATATGAAAGATCCGGACTTCTTCGCAGCTGAATTATTATCAGACATCCTTTCCGCTGGCGAAAGCTCTCGCTTATACCAAAGATTAGTAAATAAAGATGAAATTGCTGTAGAAGCTGGTTTCGCACCATTTATTTTCAAAGATGCCGGCGCATTCTTAGTGCAAGCTGTATTACCAAAAGATAAGACTCCAGAGCAAGCAGAGAAGGTAATTATGGAAGAATTGGAAAAATTAGCCAAAAACGGAGTAACTGATGAAGAATTAACTAAAGTAAAAAACATCAGAGAAACTTCATTCGTTTTCGGAAAAAAAGGCTTGATGGACGTAGCTCAGGAATTAGCACGCTTCCAAGTATTCTATGGCGATGCTAGCAGAATCAACACAGAATTAGAAAAATACATGAAAGTAACAAAAGAAGATATTCAGAAACTGGCACAGAAGTATTTAACTACTAAAAATAAAGTCGTTTTAGTATATCAACCAAAAAACGCTTAATTAATAATTAAATGAAAAATATAAATAATAAAATAAAAGGACAAATACTTATGAAGAAAATATTTTTGTTGTCAGTATTCTCACTATTCACATTAATAAATATGACCGCATTCGCAAAAGTTGACCCAAGCAAGAAGCCAGAAGCTCTTCCTGCTAAAGAATTTAATTTCCCAGAATATGAGACTATCACGCTAAAAAATGGATTGAAAGTATTCATCATTAAAGATGACCAACAGCCAACAATTAGCTTTAGAATTATGCTAAATGGAGGCGGACTCCTCGATGGTCCAAAAGCTGGATTAGCTGATATTACAGCGCAAATGCTAACAAAAGGCGCAGGCAAATATTCTGCTCTTGATATTGCGAATAAACTTGACGGCTTGGGACTAAACCTAAACGCAACTGCTTCAGCTGATTTCAGCGTAATTAATGGAGCTGGATTGAAGAAGCACATGGAAACTTTATTAGAGCTAACAAAAGAGTTATTAACTGCTCCTACTTTCCCACAAGATGAACTCGACAAAATTAAAAAATTAAATATTGCGAATATTAAGCAACAGAAGTCAAAAAGCTTTGCCGTAGCTGCTGCAATTAGCAGAAAAGTGCTTTATGGTGCTAATCACCCATACGCACAAATGCCAAACGAAGATAATGTAAATTCACTTACTGCTGCAGACCTAAAATCATATTTCTCTAACTATATCGTGCCGAATAATGCTACAATGAGCATCACAGGTGATGTGAATCCTAAGGAAATGAAGAAATTATTAGAAAAATACTTAGGTGATTGGAAGAAAGGCAAAGCAGTTGAAATCAAAGCTCCTGAAGTGAAGCCAGAGCCAATTGGCGTGTATTTCGTGAAACGTCCGGGTGGAGTGCAATCTTCAATCAATATCGTATCAATGGCTGTTCCGCGCAATCACCCAGATTTCGATAAACTTGGTTTATCTTCATCAATCATCGGTGCGGGATTCGCAGGAAGACTTTTCAAAACTCTTCGCGAGACTTACTCATATACTTACACTCCATTTGGTTACGTAACTTCTACTAAATTCACAAATAGATTCTCTTGCGGAGCAGATGTGCGCTCAGATGTAACGGATTCTTCAGTTGCGGTGATTTTAGAGCAGTTACAAAAATTAAACAATGAAGTGCCATCTAACGAAGAATTAGACCTACTCAAAAAATATGAAGTAGGGCAATACTTAATGTCATTCTCTAACAAGGATTACGCAAGTATGCTCATCCAAAATGCTGATTTCTATAACATTGATATCAAGAGAGTTAAAGATTATCATTTAAGATTACTTAAATACTCTCCGATTGAAATGACAGAAATGGCAAAGAAATATATGAATCCAAAAAGCTCTTATATCGTAGTGGTAGGAGATCCTAAATTAATGCCAAGCCTCGAGAAATTCGGTAAAATATATGAATATAATACTGATTATGAGCCAGAAACTGGAGCAAAGGCAAAAGCAGAAAAGGTAAACATTACTCCTCAGGAATTAATGGACAAATACGCGAAAGCAATTGGCGGAAAAGACAAAATCAAGAGCATCAATACAATCGCTTCAAAAGGAAGCCTCGAATTCGATATGCAAGGACAAAATATCCCTGGAACTATCGAAGAAAAATTGAAAGCTCCGAATAAGAAATATACTAATATGGACCTCGGAATGATGCAAACAAACACTTATTTCGATGGAACAAAAGCAGTAATCAGCGTAAATGGCACTACTCAAGATGCTGACGAAGTAAGCACAAGCAGAATCAAAGCACAAGCACACTTTATGCGCGATGCACGCCTTCTTGAAGTGGGATATACTATTGAAGTAGTTGGCAAGCAAAAGAACTTCATCGTAGCAAAAGTTACAAAAGACGGCGAAGAATTGACTTATTACTACGACGCAGATTCATTCCTATTAGTAAAGAAAGAATATAATGAGCAAATGCCTGATGGATTGCTCCCAGTTACCGAGACTTACTCTGATTATAAAGAATTTGGTGGAGTAAAATTCCCAACAAAAGTATCAGTAGAAACTCCAATGTATGGCTTTACTTCAGAAGTAAACTACGAAGTAAATGCTGCTATCGATGATGCAGAATTTGCTCCGAAAAAGTAAACAATAGATTGAAAAGCAATCATTGAAGATTAGTTTCAACAATGATATAAGCTCAAGAACTATAAAGCTGCCCTCATTCCGAAATAGGGGCAGCTTTTGCTTAATATAAAAAACAATAGCAATATTCTCCGTAAAAAATATTATTTTTGCACTCCGTAAATTTCAATTTTATTCTAAATAAAGGATTTTCCTAAGTGAAAGAAAAACTCGAAGCAATACTCGAACGAGTGGCATTTATTCAAAATGAATTAAACGACCCCAACTTAATCGGCGATATAAAAAAATATAAAGATATAAACCGCGAGAACAAGCAATTGGCACCAATTGCCGAAGCTGCGCGCAAATACATTAAAATGCACAATGACCTCGATGCAAGCAAGGAAATGGTAGCCTCTGCCGATACGGAGCCAGAGCTGAAAGAATTAGCCTACGAAGAAATCAATGAGCTACAAGATTCCATTGAAAAGATGGAGGAAGAGCTGAAAATTCTTTTGATACCTACTGATCCTAACGATTTGAAAAACTGTATCGTGGAAATGAGAGCCGGAACCGGTGGCGATGAAGCTGGATTGTTCTGCGGAGATCTATTTAGAATGTATTCGAGATTTGCTGAAATTCACAGATATAAAATTGATGTGATTGAATTTAATGATAGCGAGCGTGGAGGATTTAAGGAAATTATTTTCTCAATCAGCGGCGATGACGTATTCGGGACAATGAAATTCGAGAGTGGTGTCCATCGCGTTCAAAGAGTGCCAGACACAGAGGCAAGCGGCAGATTGCACACTTCAGCAGTTACGGTGGCTGTCCTGCCAGAAGCAGAGGAAATCGATATTGCAATCAGTGAGAACGACTTGAGAATCGACATCTTCCGTTCTGGTGGAAAAGGCGGACAGAACGTGAATAAAGTGGAAACGGCTGTGCGAATGACGCATATTCCAACAGGAATAGTCGTAAATTGCCAAGATGAACGCTCACAGCTAAAGAACAGAGAAAAAGCTATGAAAGTGCTTCGCTCAAGATTATATGAAATGGAATTGGCTAAGCAAACAGAGCAATTAGCATCTAATAGAAAATCTATGGTGCGCTCTGGGGATAGATCCGAGAAAATCAGAACTTATAATTACCCGCAAAATAGAGTAACTGACCACAGGCTCGAAGGCGAAGCAAAGAATTATCCATTGCGCGAAATCATCGATGGCAGCTTGATGCCAGTCATTGAAAATCTAAAATTAGCAGAACGCGCCGAATTACTAAATCAAGGTTTG
>CAZGXC010000103.1:0-7548 GCA_964529535.1 uncultured Hyphomicrobiales bacterium
TAGGTTCTTGCACCAACTCATCTTACGAAGATTTGGCTCGTTGCGCTTCAATCGCAAAGCAATCAAACGAAAAAGGCATCAAAGCAAAAGGCGAATATTTAATCAATCCAGGTTCTCAGATGGTAAAATTCACCATCGATAGAGATGGCTTCATTAATGAATTTGATAAACTTGGTGCTCAAATTATGACTAATGCTTGCGGTCCTTGCATAGGTCAATGGTCAAGAAAAAATGCTGATACTCTCGGCAAAAATGCTATTATTACTTCTTTCAATAGAAACTTCGCAAAGAGAAACGACGGCAATCCAAATACTCACGGTTATGTAGCTTCTCCAGAAATAGTAACTGCTTTGGCAATAGCTGGCAGCATGACTTTCAACCCAATCACCGATACTCTTATCAATGAAAAAGGCGAAAGCGTAAAATTGGATCCACCAACAGGAAATGAACTTCCTCCAAATGGTTTCCAAGTAGATGATGCTGGATATGTAGCTCCTGCTGCAGATGGCTCAAACATCGAAGTAATTGTTAGCCCTGATTCACAGAGATTGCAATTATTGCAACCATTCGAGAAATGGAATGGCGATGATTTAACTGATATGTTCCTTTTAATTAAAGCAAAAGGAAAATGCACAACAGATCATATCTCAATGGCTGGACCATGGCTAAAATTCAGAGGACATTTGGATAATATTTCAAACAACCTCTTGACTGGAGCAGTAAATGCGTTTACTGATAAAACCAATGCAGTGAAAAATCAATTAAATGGCGAATACGACGAAGTTCCAAAAGTGCAAAGAGCATATAAAGCTCAAAGCATCGGATCAATCGTAGTAGGCGACGAAAACTATGGCGAAGGTTCATCACGCGAACACGCAGCTATGGAGCCAAGATTCCTCGGTGTGAAGGCAATATTAGTAAAATCCTTTGCAAGAATCCACGAAACAAACCTTAAAAAACAAGGTATGCTTGCGCTAACATTCGCTGATAAAAATGATTACGAAAAGATCCAAGAAGATGATAAAATCGATATCATTGGATTAACTACATTCGCTCCAAATGTGCCATTGAAAATGGTGCTAAAGCACAAAGACGGCACAAAAGACGAAATAACAGTAAATCACAGCTATAACGAGCAGCAAATTGCTTGGTTCAGAGCTGGTGCAGCACTCAACCTATTAAGAAAATAGTGCTTCCATTAGACAAATAGTAATGATCAAAAAGAGGCATTTGTCAATGCCTCTTTTTTGTTTCTATATTTTTTTACTTATTTATTCTGATTCAATGTCTTTGTTCATTTTGCGACGATCTATCTGGGATAGCTCTTTCTTTCTTAAGCGGCAGAAGTTTGGAGTAATTTCCACTAATTCGTCATCGCCAATGTATTCAATAGATTGATCCAAAGAGAGCCTCTTTGCTGGTCTCAGAACAACGGTTGCGTCTGATCCAGATGCGCGCATATTAGTCAATTTCTTTTCTTTGGTAATATTTACGTTCATATCCATTGATTTATTGCGTTCGCCTACTACCATTCCTTCATAGACATCTACTCCTGGTTCGACGAATAGCTCGCCTCTGTCTTCCATTCCAACAGCTGCATAAGCGGTTACCTTACCAGTTCTATCGGCTACGAGTGCGCCATTTTGGCGACCTGGGATAGTCCCAGCCCAAGGTAAGTAATCTTCGAATAATGTATTCATAATTCCTGCACCTTTTGTATCTGTCAGGAATTGGCTTCTGAAACCAATTAGCCCACGGGAAGGAATCACAAATTCTATCGTGGCGCGTCCGTATCCATTATTATTTAGATATTCCATTCTTGCTTTTCTCTTCATTAGCTTATCGGAAACTGTTCCGACGTTTTCTTCGGGAACATCGATGAATACTCTCTCGAATGGCTCGTGTATTTCGCCATTAATTTTCTTAAGAATTACGTTTGGCTTCGATACCATCAGCTCGTATCCTTCTCTTCTCATGGTTTCGATTAGAACTGCCATTTGCAATTCGCCTCTACCGCATACTTCAAAAGCATCGGTTCTATCTAAATATTTGATTTTTAGAGATACGTTAGATAAAATTTCTTTTTCTAATCTTGCTTTTAAGTGCCTGGAAGTAAGGAATTTACCATCTTTTCCTGCGAATGGACTATCATTTACATAGAAAATCATAGAAACTGTTGGCTCATCGACGTAAATTCTTGGGAGTGGTTCTGGATCCTCATTTGAAGAGATTGTATCTCCGATTTGTATTCCTTCGATTCCTGCGATAGCGATAATATCGCCAGCTTCTACGGTCTGCACTGGCACTCTTTTTAATCCTTCGAAGGAATAAAGAGCTGAAAACTTTACGTTATTCCTGATTGTTTCATCGCCACATAAAGCATATTGAGTATTCATAGAGAGGGTTCCGTTTTCAAGTCTTCCAACGGCAACCTGCCCGACGTAAGAATCGTAATCAAGATTTGTAACGAGGAACTGTGGAGTTTTGTTATCATCCACCATTGGTCCAGGAATTTCATTGATAATAGTATCAAATAAAGGAATTAATGAATCAGAATCATCGCCCAATTCATAATGCGCAATACCTTGCTTACCGATAGTATATAAAATCTTAAATTCTATCTGCTCGTCAGTCGCATCGAGGTCAATAAAGAGGTCATAAATTTCATTGATTACTTCTTGTATTCTCGCATCTGGTCTATCAATCTTATTAACTACTACGATGATAGGCATTTTGCGAGCAAGAGCTTTTTTTACGACGAATCTTGTTTGTGGTAGAGGTCCTTCACTCGAATCAACGAGGAGGATCGCACCATCAACAAGGTTCATACTTCTTTCTACTTCACCACCAAAATCGGCGTGACCCGGAGTATCAATAATGTTAATTTTTGTATCTTTGTAGTGGATTGCAGTATTTTTCGCGGTGATAGTAATTCCTCTTTCTTTTTCGAGGTCTCCCGAGTCCATGACTCTTTCTATTATATGTTGGTTTTCTCTGAATGTTCCGCTTTGTCGGAGAAGTGCATCGACGAGTGTTGTTTTTCCATGGTCGACGTGAGCTATAATAGCTATGTTTCTAATTGAATTTTTGCGCATATAAATTACGTAATTTGTAAAAATGATTACAAAAATACGGAATTTATATAAATTCTACGTTAAGATGGCTAAAATAATGCTTAAAAAATATCAAAAGTGGACTCAGTTAGCATATTGCTAAGCTCCCAAAGCTTTTCTCTATTCTTTTGTTTAGCAGCGAAATCAGGGATATTTGCTGGTTTGGTCTTAATATAAAATTTCCCAGTTTTGCCAGCAGAGTTATTAATTAACTGCTGGACATAGTGGGCAGATTTATCAGGTCCCAAAGCAATAAAAGGATTGATTTTATTCCAGATCTTTTTAAATAAGAGTTTGAATGATCTCTCTGAATCATCTTCTGTATAAATTTCTTTTTCGATTTTCCCGGGATAGATCGAGTTCGCAGTTACGTTTGTGTTGATCAGCTTTTCAGATAGAGATTGTATATACATAATATCGGCAAGTATTGCTTGCTCTTCTGCTTCGCTACTTGCTTCGATTCCGCCATTATTTTCAATAAAATCAAAATTCAGCTCTAAATCTTCATCAATCTTATCTACCACGTTTAGAATTTTAGCATTTTTATTATTTGCTAATACAGGAATTAGTAGGTTGGTTAGTAAGAAACGAGAAACATAATTTGATTGAAATATCAACTCAATATCATCGCCTGTAATCACTTTATCGACAGAGGTGGTAGAGTAATTATTGATAATAATATTTAGCTGAGGATACTTATTTTCAATGCTTTCAGCAACTTCTTTGATTTCTAATTGAGAAGTATAATCGGTCAAAATTAAATCTATTTTATATCCATAAAGACCATATATTTCCTTTTGGATAGCGAAGCTTTCTTCGGCATCGTCTGAAATAAGGATAAGGTAGTTCCCATCTTTGACTAACCTTTTCGCAAGAGCTTCGCCAAATTCTGTAGTGCCACCGTTTAATAATATAGTATTTTTATATTTCAAAATTACTTTCCCATGTGTGTGTAACTGCCTAAGTTAAAGTCATTTAACAAAGTATATTTATTTTTTGTTTCGATTATCAATTTATTAAAAACATCTTTATATGCCAAAGAATAGAAGATAGCAACTGCCGATGGACAAAAATCTTCCGAATAATCCAAATACACTTCTTCTGTATCTTCGGGGAAGACTTTAAATCCACTTTTACTTTCGTATTCTTCAACTAAGGTATAGTCGTTATTATGCAAAAAATATTTTTTGATATGATATTGACCATAAATTATTTTTCCTGTCCTCTGCCAAAGAGGCACGATAAATAGGGTAATTGAGTCGCCATTACGAATAAAATATGTATTAACATCTATTTTTTGTTTTTCATAACAATTATATATAAGCGAATCTTGTGCCGAAATTATCGACGAATACAAGCGAATCACACTACTATCTATCCCAGTATATTTTACGCTCCTATAATTAACCGTATCAAAAGTAAATAGTTTTATGCGGTTATTCCCCGCAAGTGAGTTGATATCGCCATAATTGATATATAATTTACCATCGTGAAAGAAATTAAATCTTTTACTGGCTACATTATTTAATGCGTTGGAATCTAATAGGTTTAGCAAATCTAAAGATGTGTTATACGAGTTATCAATCTTAAATAATATTAGAGCTGTCTTAAGATTTTTATTAAACTGCCGATAGTAATTAGAGTCATCTTGCGCATTTAGTGCGATGACACAAATAATAAAAGTAAATATTTTTACAAGATGTTTAATCATAGGCTACTAAAATAATACTATTTTAATTAATAATAAAATTATTCGAAGAAATAATTATTTTATTAATTTTAAATACTAAAGTATTATTCTTATTTTTGTATATCTAAGAATACCGAGTGTATTGTGTAGTCTGCACAAATAATTAATTAAAAGAGTATAAAATTATGCAAACAAAACAAATAAAAGTATTAATAGTTGATGACCAGGTATTAGTTCTGGACATTCTGAAAAAAAGCTTGTCAAGAGATCCTATCATACACGTTGTAGGGACAGCTACCGATGGTCTTTTGGCTCTCAATCAGTTAGATAAACTAACTCCCGACGTAATAGTATTGGATATGGAAATGCCAAGAATGAACGGTCTCCAATTCCTCGCTGAAATGATGCCAAAATATAATATCCCAACTATTGTATTAAGTGCTCTGACATATAAAGATTCTAAATTAACCGAGCAAGCATTTGAATTGGGTGCTTTCGACTTCTTACCAAAGCCACAGGGCGGTGCAAGGGATTTGCCGAAGCTAATTATCCAATTGCTCACTAAAATCAGAATCGTAGCCGCACAAGAGAAAACCAAATTTGCTCCAAAAGATAATGTAAAAACTCTTCCCGGAAACGAACTTGATAGGAATGCAAAGAGTTCGCAAGTTATCCTTGGTATGGGCGAGCTCGACGTAAGCAACGAACCGAACAAACTGCTAAAAATATTCGCTCTTGGTTCTTGTATTGGCACAGCTTTATTCTGCCCATCGAAGAATGTAGTAGCAATGTCCCACGTTGTATTGCCAGCAAGCAATCGAGACATAGAGAAATCCGAAAATATGCCCGGCTACTTCGCCGATAGCGCCGTAAAAACAATGTTAGACAGAATGCAATTAATGGGTTGCGACAAAAGTACGATATTTGCGAAAATAGCAGGAGGCGCTAAAACACCTGCAGATATCAGCGATTACTTCGGTATCGGGCAACGCAATGCCATGGCAGTAAAAGCAAGTTTGCTCAAGCAAGGCATTCGCGTCTTGGGCGAAGATACAGGCAACACCTTCTCCCGCACAGTTTATGTAACTGCCGGGGATAACAATTATTACATCCAGCATCCTGATAAAGGTAAGTGGGTGATATAGGAGTATAGTATACAAGCCTTATTATTTCTTGCAGACTTATCGGTAAAAGATCTAACACAAGACGATGGAAAAGTTATTAGATGTAATTCCAATACTTTTAAGGGAATTCCAGTTACATTAGATATTACAGGAACATTCATTTCTAAAAATAAATATCTATGATAAAACGATCAATTTACATCGCCTCAGAATGCCATTTATCAATCGAGGACGAGCAACTAAAAATCACAAATAAATCCACAGGGGAGCTAGACTTGCTCCCCTTGGAGGATCTTGGCTTTGCAATGCTTGACAATAGACAAATAACCTACACGCATTGGGTATTGCAGAAATTTGCCGAATATAATATCGCTGCAATCATTTGCGATGCCTCGCATCTACCAACAGCAATAATCAACCCATTAGTAGGGCACACGACCCAAACAGCAAGCTATGCGACGCAACTCAAAGCAAGCGAATCGCTTCATAAAGCCCTTTGGAAGCAAACAATCGTAGCCAAAATAAACAACCAAGCAAATCTATTAAAAAAGATAGGCAAAGATGATAAATTCCTCAAAAATTTAGCAAAAGATGTAAAAAGTGGCGATACAGAAAACAGAGAAGCAATCGCAGCAAAATATTATTGGAAAAACATCTTCGAAATAGAAAACTTCAAAAGAGAACGCGAAGGAATCTACCCAAATGCCTTGCTAAACTACTCATATGCACTCATCAGAGCAGGAATAGCGCGAGCCTTGATAGGCTCTGGATTACTCCCAACAATCGGCATACATCACCGAAACAAATACAATCCAATGTGTTTAGCAGACGACATAATGGAGCCATTCCGTCCATTTGCCGACGAACTAACACTGAATTTCATCAACAACAATCCACAAATCGACACAATCAACAAAGACTTCAAGCTCCAATCACTTAACTTACTAAGCAGAGATACCAAAATGCGAAGCCTAATGCGCCCAATGATGATAGCATTTACATACACAAGCTCATCACTTGCCAAGTGCTTCGCTGGAAAGCAAAAAACAATAAATTACCCAGAATTTCATTAATAATGAATCAAGTAAGATTAAATGCCTATCATATTATGTGGCTATTTGTAATGTTCGATATGCCAACCGCTACAGCTCCCCAAAAGAAGCGATATGCCCGTTTTCGCAAAAATCTGAAGAAAAGCGGTTTCTCCATGCTCCAATATTCAGTTTATGTCCGGCATTGCGCCAGCGGCGAAGCCGCCCAAACCTATACCGATAGAGTGCGACGAATGCTCGAACCCGAAGGGAAGGTGAGCATCCTAAGCATCACAGACAAGCAATTTGGAAACATGATCAACTATTGGGGACGCTCCACCACCGAACCCTTAGCAAAAGAGACAGCTCAGCTAAGCATATTTTAAATAAAAAAGGGATATAAAATGAATTTATATCCCTTTAATTTGTCAGGGAAAGCATATTTCACAATCCCCGTTTGATAGCTTATTTGTTGTAAAATAAGGACTTGCAGTGTTACTGCTATCAAATATAAACAAAAAACATCAATTCACAACAACACCTATATGGAAACACCTATAAACAGTGCTATCAAATATAAACAAAAAACA
>CAZGXC010000104.1:0-7532 GCA_964529535.1 uncultured Hyphomicrobiales bacterium
CCATACCTAAATAAAGACATACAAAAATAAATAAATATTCTGTAATAATTGCAAAGAAAAATTTATGGATAGAAAAAAAGCGGCGGAATGTTTACAATGTTCCACCCCGTCTCGCTTCGCGATCCACCCCTCAATGAGGGGAATAAAAGAAAAACCCCGCCAAAAAGGCCGGGGTTAATATCTATTAATTATGAATTATGCATTGTGCATTATGCATTATTATGTAGTTTCCTATGCAAGTATCTTGGATTAAATAGCTGTCCATCGCTGCCTTGATTAGTGGATTAGCTATCAAACAATGATACGTGGAGACATCCCTACCATTTACATCTCCATAAATATCATTGGTTTGGATTATTGTATATTTTGCAGATTTGATTTCCTCAATAAAATCTCTTTGATGCTTCTCGGAAGCTCCGAGATACACATAATAGGAGCTTTGAGTGAATTTGGAGAGATTTTTAGTATTCAGCAAGTAATTAATATACCCACTACCAGTAGCGGCAAGGATTACTTTATCATCTTTATTAATTCGCTGATTGACATACTCGGCTACTTGGCGATGATTAATATATGTTACGTTTATTCTATCGCTGCGCTCATACATTGCGGCGTAACTCGCTTTATCAAATATGTATTTATAAGGAAGGCTTGATAAGTTAATCCAACGGATTAGGGGACTGAAAGTTAGTATCAATCCAATTAACACGATGATTACGAACTTCTGAAAACGCTCCTTGTAATGCTCTTTAGCGAAAGTAATAAACATTGAGAAGCCGACGCCGGCGAACATCATATACGCTGCGTTCATCCTTGTGTGCTGGTATAACATTCCTTTTCGCTCGACGAGGAAGGTGATGAATACCAATATCAGCACAATGAAAGTCGCCCGAAAGAAAGATGACTCCTCCCTTTCGGCTTTATAATTCTTTATATAATAGATTATTGCTGACAAAATAAACGCGACTACCGGGAAAGTTATAAAACTTGAATAAAGCTCGTTTATTGAATTTAGCATCGAGCTGATGAAGTCGGCATTGAACTTTGTATGCGTGGCATAAAAACTGAAATATGAGGACATCTCGCGCCAGCCCTGAAAGACTTCAGCATTCAGGTATGGAATTAAAGTAATACCAAAAGCAAGGACGAATCCCATACTCATAAAAATGAATTTTCTTAGGATTTGCTTCCATTTTGCGCCATCAAAATACTCGGACTTCACAAAGAAAATATCATCTATCAATGGAGCAGCCAATAGCAAACCAAGAGTATATTTCATTCCAGTGAATAAACCGATGACGAAAGAAATCAGAAAGAAAAGAAATGCTTTATCACGCTTATAGATTTGAAGATAGATCATTGGGATTGTGCAAAGCCCAAAGAAACTCTCTATCTGCGTGGTGTTGTTTGAATTACATATCACATAAGTAAGTGCATACATCACTCCTGATGCGAATGCGGCAACTTTATTACGTGTGATTTTCAGCACGAGGAAATACATCATCGAGCTAATCAAAGTCTGCATAAGAAAATCAAAGATGCGGACGGATTGCTCCCCAGACCCAAATAATACAGTAATGCCTTTTATAGCATAGAATAGAAATGGTGGTTTAATATCAATAATATCTTTATAGACTAAGCCACCACCATCTAAGACTTTTACAGCGGACAAAAATAGGGCTAAATCTCCCGAAAGCGGAAAGAATAACAATGGGAGTAAAATAATCCAAATTACTAAAATGAATATCCCATAATCCTTATTTCGTAGATTTAGCAAGTCCACTATTTAGTCTCTAATTTTTGTCTTAATATTTCATACATCACAATCGCCGATGTTACAGAAGCGTTCAGGGAGCTGATCTTGCCGAGCATTGGAATTTTAACGATAAAATCGCAATGTTTGGCAACCGATGGTCTTAAGCCCTTCCCTTCCGAGCCAATTATTACGGCAGTCGGAGAATTATAAATCTTATCCGTATAGTTGTTTTTTCCGCTACCATCTGTGCCGACCACCCAGAAACCAGCATCTTTTAACTTTTCAAGAGCTGTGATTAAATTCGTCGCTTTTACGACGGGTATATGCTCCAGCGCACCAGCCGATGCTTTTATTGCTGCGGGCGTAATTGGTGCGGAGTTCCGCTCCGTCATAATCAATCCGATTGCCCCTGCGCATTCTGCTGTGCGAGCTATTGCCCCGAGGTTGTGCGGATCGTTAATTTCATCAAGAATTATCACGAATGGATTATCCGATAGATCCTCAATATTGCCGATAAACTCATCTATTGATTGAAGTGCGAATGGACGCATCAGCGCAATAATCCCTTGGCTTTTATTGTCTTTGAATCCTTTTAGGTTATCCGTCCCAACATTATTAAAGATATCTCTCTCTAATTGCTGGAATTTCCTTTTATCGTAAGTAACGCATTGCACACCCGCATCTTTGGCAAGTTTAAATATCTTGCTTAGTGCGGGTCCTTGATTTCCGAATTGAATAAATATTTTTTCTACTTCTTGTTCGGCAGTTAATGCTTCTACGATGGCATTTCTACCATATATATATGATGACTTTTCCAATTGATTCCTTAATTAACTTCTTTGATTAAATTTCTAATTACATTGATTTTTTTATTTTTTCTTAATTATAATATTAAAAACGTGATGAGATCCTTTGGGATATTTAAATCGAGTATTGGCTCGCCATTAGCCGAGCTAAGCATTAATGATTTCCCATCTCTTGGCATTATCAATATTTGATCTCCTATTGCATTGGAGCTAATTCCCATCACGGCATATTTTATGCTTTGTAGAGGAGTGGATAGCATCCTAATATTTGATTTGAATATTCCCTGTTGCGAAGCGATATAAAGCATATTATTATCTCCGAGAGCCGCACCACTTGGGAAGATTTTATTCGCTGGAACTTTCAAAGTCTTTATCTCGTATTCTTTTCGCACAGAGAAATTTGCTAAATCAATGATACTTAAAGCCGCGGCAGGGATATCGCTTGCAGTGCTATCCATATAAGCAGGCTTCCCGCAGATCACAGCACCCGTAGGATAATTGCTCGATACAAGTATTTTTATCGGAGATTTGCTTACGGCGAAATCGCTTTCCTTCTTATAAGTTGCGGCATTAATTACCGAAACAGTATTAGATTTTGCATTGCTTACTAATATTTTAGAATTATTATAAGCTATCGATGAAGTCGCCTCCCCCACTTCTATTTTCTTTGATATTTTATGGAATTTTAAATCCAGCAAAGCTACTTCGTTAT
This sequence comes from uncultured Hyphomicrobiales bacterium, assembly GCA_964529535.1. GTDB lineage: Bacteria > Bacteroidota > Ignavibacteria > Kapaibacteriales > UBA2268 > CALLXS01. Next base: position 3,275 of record CAZGXC010000104.1, read on the forward strand.
GCCTATCGAATATCAAATATGCATCGGTAGAATTTGCGAAAGCAATATCAATCGGCTTAAGTTTCTCCTCGGCGAAGCTAATAGAATTGATATACTTATAATTCCAACGATTATAAATCAAGATACGGTAATCATCGGGGATAAGGACATAAATACTTGAGCCGTATGCTGCTAAACGAGAAATATTACTGCTGATTTTCGCGCTATCTGGCAGATCAACAAGAATATTCTCATTAATTACTTTTCCGCTTGGTTGCTCAATGAGGGCAAGTTGCTTGCCGGCTCCACTTTTGGCTGCCAATATCAAAAACGTATTATCGCTATTATCAATCACGGGGTTTTCCTTTCCGCAAGAGATAGCCATAATAGCAACGATTATTATACTTATTATATTCTGAATTTTCATATATCTAATTTTCATATATCTAATGTATATCGGTTCATAAATTTTCGGTATAAACAATAATTATATTTTACGAATGTTTGTTATACATTCATAATCTATTATAATCTGCAAAATTAGCAATAATATATGAAAATTCAAACATTTATCAATTAAATATTTGAGAAAACACTTCTGTTTTTACGAAGATAAAGGAAATAAATTTATTCCCAATTCCATTATCCCCCGATTATTGTATTGGGATTAATTCCTACTGTGTATTTGGCTTTGGGAAATTTTATATTTGGTAGTTGGTATTCAAGAACTTCGCCATTCATTTGATAATTTTTGGCATTGCCGATATAAAGCTTAGTTTTTATTTGAGCGATGGAATACCATTTCTCGGCTTTATTTGGGTTGGCAATAATGAGCTTTGGGGCAAAGGCATTATCCATCAAATCTATCTTATTAACACCATCATCAGTATTATAATACAAATCGTATCCATCGGAAGAAATTGTTAGGGCATTTGCTGATACTCGGAAGCGGCGCTGCTCTTTCATTGCTGGAGTTGAATACTCCACAATACCTCCGAGGGAATCTTTCATCGATGGCAGATGCTTATACGTAGCATAAATTCGCTTTGTTAGGGGATTATATTTCACCTCAACTGTATTTGGTCCGCATGCTATCTTTGAGACTTCGCGCATATTCTTCATATCAATTACGGATATTGTGCCGGCTCCGGGTTTATTAGCTAAATAATCGCCGAAGCCTGAATTAGCTACATAAAGATATTGCCCATCGCTGCAAATCTGCTCTGGAGCTGGACCCACCTTAATTACAGCTTCATTCTGCGTCATCTTATCAGGATTGAAAGAGTAAACGCAATTGTTCATCAAGCTCGTAACGAATGCAGAAGTGTCATTGACTATGCAAATATGGCGCGGATCAGATTCAGCAGGCAATTTTAGCCTTGCGACGCTTCTTCCCGTTTTGTAATCGATTTTCTCTATTATTGCTGGAGTAGTAAGCACTATATAAATATAGCCATTGTGCGCAGTTGCGGAATTTGCTAAATCACCAAGTTTGTAATTATTCACTTGCTTGAAGTAATCAAGCGTTACGCTCCCACTTAGTGGATCAATCTTGCTCAATACGGAATTGTCATAATGCCACAAGCCCTCGCAAACGACATAAATCCCACTCTCGGAGCTGGCATTGGATTCTTCTGGAGATATCGGCTCCCGAACGCAGGAGAACAGAAGAAATGTTGAGCAGACGATTAAGGCAATTACGCGCTTATATATTGATCTTGAAATATTCAATTTGATTATTTATTTGTATTTTGAAAATGTAAATACCCTTAGGGAGAGTGCTAATACATTGAGCATAATTGGCGCATACATCGCTTAAAATCTTTTCCCCAAGAATATTATGGAAAACGATACTGGCATCAGGATATTGCTTGATCAAGTCCCTGAAATTTGGTGATATTGTTTCGACCACATCAGAGTTTGTTTTTTCAAAATTTACACCCACTACTGAATTTAAATCAAAGCCTGAAACGGCAGCATCAAAAAGCGGATGCCCATCTTTTAATAGCAATGAGCTAACATCTTTTATTTTTATGTATTTAATTGATCCTAATCCTAATTTTGAAATATCAAAACCATCGCCACCGCTTTTGAGTATATCAATATCAACCATCTTGCCGATTGTCGGCGATAGACCTGCACAGCCTTTCAGGGTCAGAGTATCAAATGGAAATGGGATAAAAGTTATTCCATCTGCGCTGACGGAGACTTCCGCTGGCTCTACGAAACATCTTTTTAGATATTTGCTATACATTACGTTCTCGTAGATAATGAAATCCACCCCGGGCTTATTAATGATTTTATAATTCTTGAAAGCTACGATTATCTCGCCATTTAGCCCAAGGGACATCAGGTGTTCGGGGTCTGCGCAAGGGACGGTAGAATCCGCCTGAGCGTATGGCTTTTTGAAAATATTCTGGGGATAATACTTTGGGTCTTGCCCAAAGTCTTGACCTGTGCCGGGCTTAAAGCTAATCACTGTATCGATAGTGATATAGTTATTTTCTGCTTTTAATGATGCTATCGCAGAAAATAAAATAATAACAATGGCTATTGTTCTGTTCATAACTCTGTATTAATTTAAATATTATCTCTTAATTAAACATCCATATCCAAGCCGATTCTAAATATTCTGCTGGGCATTGGATAATTTATAATTACTTGATAGTTCTTATCAAGTATATTTTTACATTCTAATTGCATTCTACAATTCTTATCAAAGAGATTAAATCGGTAAAAAACTGCGGAATTTAAAATAAAGTAATTCGGGAGCATAGAGCTGTACGAATTATCGGGAAGGGCAAACCTATGCGAACTATACTCGCCATTAATCTGAAGAGTTATCGGCTTGATATTAATGTTTATCGTGCCGTTAATTATCTCCTGTGGTGTATAAATTACGTATTTATCATAATTTAATGAATTGGGTGATTTGTCCCGAACCGATTGCAGTGTATAGGCAAGGCTGCCGTCTATTATTTCATCTATCAATTTGAATTTCAGCAGTGCCTCAATTCCTTTGGTCTCGACTTTCCCTAAGTTCATCGCAGACCAAGAGATTGTATTCTTCGGCACGCTGATGATTTGGTCTTTTGTATCAATGTAATATGTGCTTAATTCAATCGCAAAATACTTGCTGAGGTTCAGGCTCATCGCATAATCGAAGGAATGCGATTTCTCTGGTAATAAATCGGCTGTGCCGTAATTATAGTAATATAATTCATTGAAAGATGGCACTCGGAAATTCCGCGAATAGCGCAACTTAAGATTTAATGGGAATAAATTCGCTTCATCTATCGGGAGCGAATACATTAGAGATAAGCCATAGGAATACGCGGGTTGGAGCGCGTTATATATATCGATTCGGAGCGATGGAGCCATCGTGAAATAATGATTTTTCGCCAGCTCAATAGAGTTCTCTATAAAATTTGCTATTGAGAGATTGGCTCGATTGACCTCGCGTCCTACGCTTTTGTCGAGCATATCACCGTTTAAGCGTGAATATGTATAATCGATACTTGAATTGATTTTTAGATTCAGAAGCGACGAAAGATTCATTGAAAATGCGTTATTGGCTAATATTGCAAATTCTGTGTTGATAAACTGAGCATTGCGCAGAGTTTCGATAGCATTGGGCTGTTCGTCTTGATACTTCTGATTATTATATTTTGCTACCAAGCTAATCTTCAGTAAATCATTTTTACTTACTGATAAATTATATGATAGATTGCTAAAATTTGAGAAATCGGAAAGCGAAGCATATTTGGATTCCAATCTATTCTGAAGGACTGCGCCAGGCACTCCACGATCCGTGTAAGTATTTATCATCTTGAAACTTAGATAATTGTCATTATTGATGATATACCCAGAATTGAAGAATAAACCTAAATTTTGGAACTTCGCATTTTCGCGGCTTAGGGTTTTCTCTGCCCCGTATTCATTAAATTTGAATTGATAATTTCCATCTGAATGCACCAGCCCACCGGATATTGAGCAATCAAAGCCATTTGCGCCAAATGATGGCGTGCTAAAAGAAAATTTATGTTCATTATATGAAGCATAGGCATAGGAGACTTTGAATAAGCGGTTCCTTTGGCTACTGCTCAAGAGATTGACAGCGCCGCCCATAGCATTCGAACCGAATAGATCCGATGCTCCGCCGCGGACAATTTCAATTTCATTCACGAATGACAATGGTAGTATTGATAGATCAAAGCTAGCATTTTGCTTTGAATTTAGTGGCACTCCGTCGAGCATAATTAGATTTTGGGAGGCATTT
>CAZGXC010000105.1:0-7446 GCA_964529535.1 uncultured Hyphomicrobiales bacterium
TATCTGAAGTGTAAATATTATTCTAACGAAAATTCTTGTGTCGTCATCATTACCAAGCAGAAGGAAGCGGGATATACTGGCGCAAGTTATAGTTTTTCGGATCTATTTGTAATGCCAGGAAAGAATGAATCCGCAATTAGTGCTTTGATTGGAAATAAATACTCATCGTATGATGATCCTAATAGAACTCTTTCATACTTCATGCGCAAATATGATTACCAATATGTCCTTTATAATAATACTAAATCGAATGGGAATATGAATAGTGATCCATTTTCCACTTCTGGATTGAATGTTCGGGGAAATATCAAAGGCAATGGTATTGGCTACTTCTTCTCCTGCGACACTAAAGAAATAATCGTAAAATAAATCATCAATCTAACTTAGGGATGGTAAATATCCATCCCTAAGAGATAAATACCTTTTCAATTTCCTTAAGCATATTTGCTGAAAACGCCTCGTAAGTCTTATGCTTATTAATAATTTTGCTTCCCAATTTTGCAATCTTTTCGCAATCGTTGGGATTTTCTTTTAAATATTTACCAAGTAAAATAGCTTCTCGTGGTGAGCGATAGCATAGCAATTCCTTCCCAATATCAAATCTTTCGTTGATTTCCTGCGAATATTCAGTAATCAAGGCACCACCGCAGGCAAGTAAATTTTCCATTGTTACCTCTGGATTTGCTTTGTTTAGTTTGCTAATATCAGAGGCAACTACAATCTTGCTATTTGAAAGCATTTTATACAAGAGTTCAGCATAAACATTGGAATTGATACCGTTTGGTAGAATCTCCTGCGCGATTAAGGAATAATCGCTTACGTTCACTTTGCATTCTAAGGCTTCTGCCGATAGAGCTATTAATTCTTCATCTTTATACGAGCAAAGAGCTTGGCATTCCTCGTCCCTTAGCTCAAAGTTGCTTGGGGAGCTGTCGCAGCGCGGATCGAATAAAGATGGGATATAAACCAACTTACACTTAGTATTGCTGTGCTGGGGATTATCCTCGCTAATAAACAAAATATCTAAGTGATTAAGGAGTTCAGTATTGGGTAGGTGCTGAGAATACGCTACAATCAATTTGGCATATTTTCTAAATAAGGCAATTTCCTCCGATGAATAATCGCGATATAAATCGAGGAAAATCACATCTGGGTTGAAAGCACTAATCTGCTGATTAATAATATCGGAAGCATCGATTGGGAAATCCCGCTCGCGTTGCCAAGTATCTTGAAGCACATCGGCGTTAATAATCAAATTATCCACTCGACAATTCATCGCAATAAATTGATTGGAGAAATAATCGCTCCACAGGTGCTGCTTGGATAGTAAGTATATTAATTGCTCGCGGTATGACAAGGAGCTAAGAGCAAGCTCACCATATACTTCATTGAGGAAATCCTCCTGATACTTATGAATGAAGAGAATGGATAAAGCGGGACGCTCAAATAGCTCTATATTGGGGGTGTTATTTTTGCGGCTAATTTGTAGCTTCGGAATTTCGTTTATAGTCCTTAATTCTTCAAGAATGTTTTTCTTGTTTGATATTGAGACAAGAAAATCCTCCGAAGCGGGTAGCTCAAAATATACTTTATCGAATTTCTTGGGAACTTTTAGATCATTTGGATTATTGCTTAGCAATAATATTGTTGATTCATTGCTCGTATAATTTTTTGCGACGCGCAGGCATTCCGCCTGAAATTCATTATTTATTATAATAAAATCAAACTTCTGGGGATATTTGGATGGAGCGAATAAATATTCGCGCAAATCTGTTTCGCCCGAAAGATCTGTATTGATTGTAATGTATTCAGCAATCATCTTCACTTTCGGAGAATCATTTTTCGCTAAAACTATAGCATCGAGAGCTTTGGAATATTCCTCGCTACTTGATTCAATATCAAGGCAGAAAGCATTTGGGAATAAGGAATTAATAGTAGGCATTATATCAGCTCCATTCCAAAGGAGAATATTTTTAACTGTATTCTGGCTTTGCGATAGCACTTCAAGGAGTTGATTTATTTTTTCGATGATCATTTTCATTATTCTTATCTATTATTTAGGGGACTTTACCGTTTAAATAGTTTTTACTAATCAATATACTTATAGAATAGCAAAAATACGTAAACTATACAAAAAAACCGAAGAATTGCTTAGATTCTTCGGTTTTTTAATTCTTTTATAAGAACTTTGTTTAGCTTATGCTAAACCGAGCATACGCTTTACTGCTTTTTCATCATTGACGTGAATCAATGTAGATTGGCGTAGATCTCTTTTAGTCTTACGTGATTTCTTAGTTAAGATATGGCTTTTGAAAGCTTTTTCTCTTTTGATTTTACCAGTTCCGGTTAATTTGAATCTTTTTTTAGCGGAACCTTTTACTTTAATCTTTGGCATTTGGACAATTCCTTTATTTATCTTTATTTTGTATTTATCTATATTTATTATAGTCAACTTAAATATACTATTTTTAGGACTACAAAAATACGATTTTTTCCACAATTTCCCAAATATTTTTTATTATATTATAGCTATTACTATGGCGATAATTGAAATAATTAAAGCGATTATGTTTAGGATCTTGCTGTTATCGCCACTTTGCCCTATTTCTTTCAAGGCATTAATATTTTTTGTGAAGTTGGTTTTTAGGTTCGAGACCTCTTTTTTCAAAGCGTCAATTTGCTCTATATCATTATCAATTGCCCTCATTTCATCGGATAGCTCAGCGATTTGGCTACTGATTTCCTCTAATTTCCCGTCGGGAGCGAACAATGCTTCGTTGTTACTCTTTACGGATTTATATTGGGACTTGTGGTTTGTTAGCTCAGCTTTCAGCGAATCAAGTTCTTTTCTTATATTATTATCTTCGGCATTTGATTTTTGCTCTAATCTTAGCAATTGAGTTTCAAAGACCTTAAATTTAGCATCAATTTTATTATCTGCATTAGTGTAGGCAGTATTAATTTCTCTATCGAGCTTTGTTTTCGCATTGGAGATGAAGTTCATTACTTCATTGTCTGATTTCCTCTTAAATTCCCTTTGATTTAAATCATTCTGACTAATGACCATTCTCATTTGATTATGCATCAAAATCAGGGAATCTTTATATTCTACTATTTGCTGATATTCCTTATGAAGCTCAAGGACTTTATCTAAGTTCTCCTGAAGCTCGGTAATGAGAGTATTTACATTTAGCTTAGTTTCGGCAGCGAGGTTCGTGAAATTATTGGAGAAGAAATCTCTATAATTGTCTAATTCATTAGTTTTTCTGTCAAATTCTTCAATTCGATTTTTCAAAAAGCTAAACGCTTGAGCATACTCGAGGGTTTGCTTCTCTACTGTATCAAATAGAGCGTTCAGCTCTTTGCTTATTGCTTTGGAATATGTTGGCATTCAGCTGCTTTCTCGAGAAAATTAGACATAATGTGATTTAATCTTTTTAACAATAAGTATTCAATCGCGGGTTCCTGTTTTTGGGAATAGTTGATCATAGTTTGATTTACCTTGTCTCTAAATTCCTTGTCCTCGTGGTATCTATCGCTCATTCTATCCAATACGAAATCGCCAAGAATACCATATTCTGCATATTCCTTGTAAATATCGAAGGGCTTCAGCTCTTCATTATTATCGATATAATCGCGATTTTCCATTAGATTATTCAATCTCTTTTGATTCTTTAGTTGGCATTACATATCAATCGTTGCCTGCACTTCAATATCCGTATCTGGCGGAATCTCTGTATAACTCACGACGCTCAGCATAGGGAATTGATTTCTTATCATCCTTGCGAAATATGGACGTATCTGCGCCGAACATATTACAATCGGAATGTATCCAGCCATTGATACTTCATCAATAGAGTTTGCTAAATTCTGATTAATATTTTGGATTGATTCCGCAGCAAGACCTAAGCTCGGCGCTGCAATAGCTTGATTGCTATTAGCTAAGGCATTAGTCATCACGCTTTCTAATTGTGGAGATAAGGCGATGCAGTGAATCACTCCATTTTGATCTTGATATAATTTCTTTATTGTTTCAGATAAATTATGGCGGACGTATTCTGTTAGCACATCTACGTTCTTCGTCACCTTGGAGTATTCCAATAAAGATTCCATAATTATTGGTAAATCGCGAACAGGAACGCCTTCTTTGAGCAGATTTTGCATAACTTTTTGCACAATAGAAATAGGGAAGTTATCTGCTGCTACTTCATCTACTAATGATGGGAAATCATTCTTTAAATTATCTATTAAATATCGCACATCTTGGCGCGTTAGTAATTTATCCGCATTGCGACGCAATAGCTCCGTAAGGTGAGTAGTCAATACAGTCGCTGATTCTACAACCGTATAACCCATAACCTCGGCGTTTTCCCTCTCGGCGAAGCTCACCCAAGTAGCAGGCAATCCGAACACTGGCTCCGTTACTTTTAGTCCAGCGATATCACCATCTGCACTTCCCGGATTCATCGCCAAAAGCAAGTTCGGATATAATTGATTTCGCGCAATTTCATTGCTACGAATTTTTACCACGTATTCCTCTGCTTCGAGCTGTAAATTATCGCGCACGCGCACCGGAGGGAGAATAATACCCAATTCTGTGGCGAGTTGCCTGCGGATGTTTGTAATTCTTTTGAATACATCTCCGCCCTGAGTCTCATCTACTAAAGCTATTAGTGAATACCCCAGCTCTATCTCTACTGGATCAATTTTCAGCAAGTCTTCCACTGGTTGCTCTTCTGGAGCTTTAGGTGCTTCTTCTTCTGCTAATTCCGATTTCAGCTCTTGTTCTTTTTCTTTTACAATGGCTTTGGAGCGATAATAACCAATTCCGCCTGTGATTCCCGCCAATAGTATGAAAGGTATCTTTGGGAAGCCGGGAATAGCCGCAAAGAGAAGCATTGTAGCCGCCGCTATATATAGAACTAATGGCTTTGCGCCGAGTTGGTGGGCAAGCTCTTGATCTAATCTTTCGCTTGATGCTGAACGGGTAACCACGATACCAGATGCTACAGAAATAAGCAAGGCAGGAATCTGCGAAACGAGTCCATCACCAATTGTTAGTATTGTATATGTAGTAAGTGCGTCTGTAAGCTCCATTCCCATTTGCGTAACGCCAATGATAAATCCACCGACTACGTTAATAGCCGTGATTACCAAGCCCGCAATGGCATCTCCCTTGATGAATTTCGCCGCACCGTCCATTGATCCATAGAAATCTGATTCCCTCGTCAAGTCTTCGCGACGCTTTCGTGCTGTTTGCTCGTCAATATATCCAGCGTTTAAGTCGGCATCGATACTCATTTGCTTTCCTGGTAAAGCGTCTAAGGTAAATCTCGCCGCCACTTCCGCAATACGCGAAGATCCCTTGATGATTACCACAAAGTTAATAACAAGTATGATAATGAAAATAATCACACCGACGACGTAATTCCCTTTAATTACGAAAGTTCCGAAGGCTTCGATGATCTCTCCTGCGTGTGCTTCGCCCAATATTAAACGGGTCGAGGCGATATTCATTCCTAATCGGAAAAGAGTAGTAACAAGCAAGATGGAAGGAAAGGATGAAATCTCAAGGGGACTTACCAAATACATTGCTACCATCAAAATAAGTATTGAGATAGCCATATTCAAGGCAATGAAAATATCGAGAGCAAAAGGTGGAATAGGCACAATCAGCAAGGCAATAATAAGCATAATGCCGATTGCCATTAGGAAATCTTTTCCCACGGATAGTTTAGATAAAAATCCTCCCTTCCCGAGGGAAGCAACATTTCCACCTAATAAAGACTGGTCATTTTTAGCCATTTATTTCAAGTTATTATTAATATCATTCAGTAATTACTCAATAATGCCTGTTATTTGGCAATATTGAATTTTAAAAACATAGTAATTCAATTTACTTGCCAAACTTTATGGAGTGGAGTAGATAAGCTGTAAACAAAAGTAAAAAAGGCACTCTTTTTGGGGAGTGCCTTTTGAATATTTTCGCTTTTAATTTAGTAGATTTTATTTGAAATTATATCCAAAAATTACTCTAATATCGCGTCCGGGTTGTAATAAATTACCAATATCCACATATTGTTTATTGAAGATATTATAGACCTCTAATCCGAGAGTGAAATTATATAAATCCTTAGATATGCGTGTGTTCATCAGGAAGTGTGGTTCGTATTTCGCTAATCCTACTTCTTTTTTATTTTCATAACGAGCATATTGACCATTGCGATCTTCGTAGCACATATCAATATTTAAAGCAGTTTCGAATGGCAAAACAAAGCCTAAAGAGCCAGTAATTTTATGGCGTAAGTTATCCAATACATAAGCGGATACGTAATGCCCAACATCTTTGCTACGCATATCGATATAAGCGTATGAGATGGCTGCTGATGAGAAGAATTTTTGGCTTGACCATAATTCCATAATATTCAATGCAGCGCTGAATTCGAATCCCAAGGCATTGATTTCGGCAATGTTCATACTTTTATATTTGTCGCCAATCAATACACCGTTTTGAATTTCTTTTACCCAATCTATCATATTTTTTCCATTGCGATAATATACAGATGAAGTAAGGCGAAGAGCATTTGAATAATACTTTCCACCGAATTCAATTGTATGAGATTCCTCTGGCTTTAGGTTCGGGTCGCCAACTTGTGTCTTGATATTATAGTATAGATCTGTGAAAGATGGGAAGCGTAGAGATTTATTATATGAAGTGAAAAGAGAGAACTTATCAGTTAGCTTATATGAAAGATCAATTCCCGGGTAAATATTTGCGTCATAAGCACTTGTCTTATTGAATAATAAACCACCGGAAATTGAAAGATCTCCGATATTAGCATTATGCTCTAAATAGACATTGGCAGAGTTGCGAACACCGGATTTAGTGAAAACCGCACCCTTTTCATTCGGCACGTCTTTGTAATCTTCAGTTGATAAAGGAGTTCCAATATTATTACTTAATAGGTTCTCGTTTCTGTATTCAAATCCGATAGATGTAGTGCCAAGGGCATAATCGTAAGCAGTTTTTACTTCATAGCCATAAGTCCGAGTTTGGTGATAGTTCGGGTTCTTATACCAAGCAGGGGCAGGCACACCGTGGCGGAACAGCTCATATCTATCATTGTGCTCGCGGAAGTATAGATTCGCATTAACGCGGAACTCATTTCCCCAAGAATATCTCAGAGCAGAGAACTTAGCCGAAGTGGCTTCGAATTGATCTGGGTATGCAGCTGAATAGAATGAATTTGCTCCGAAATCCTTTTGATTATATCCCAAATCGAGGTAGAAATTTCCTATTTTAGATTGATAATCAATAGTAGAATATAGATTGATTAAATCATAATCAGTATTTGCGATATATCCGTCAGATTTCTTTTTGTTGAAGGATAAGAAGATACCAGCATCGCTAATTGGGATATTAGCATTTAGCGCGATCCCATAGAA
>CAZGXC010000106.1:0-7197 GCA_964529535.1 uncultured Hyphomicrobiales bacterium
CCGTAAAGTATTCCTTAGCATGTTAGCTTCTGAATCATTTGATACTCCAAATCTTACTCCCGAAGAATATTCCAAAACACTTTGGGGGATAAAGTTCAGAAACTCACTCTTTAATGCTGCCGGAATGTATAAGTATGGCGAGGGATATTATACTGCTTATATGCAGGGAGCTGGGGCTTACTTTTGCGGCACAGCAACGCCAAATGAACGCGCTGGCAATTCCAAAAATGGCATAAAACACCCGTTCATTTCTTATCCTAAATCGGAATCAGCGTCCAATTGGATGGGGCTACCAAATCTGGGATTTAATGTATTGGCGCGCTCTGTGGATAAAATCAAAAAGCGCGAAGGCTGTCCAATCGGCGTAAGCATTAGCGCAGATCCAGACGATAAAACCCCAAATGCTACACTTGATGTAATCGAAGGATTACGTTTATTTCAAACTACCCAAGCAGATTTCATCGAATTGAACGAGAGTTGCCCAAATGTGCCACATCAGTGCGATATTGATGTAGATAGCGGTTTAGACAAACTCTTAATCGCCCGTTTAGAGCGTATTTCTAAAGATTTTATTAGCAAGAAAGATAGGAATCTCCCGATAATTGTAAAATTCTCGAATGATACAGATGTAGCATTAGTTCCGAAATTGTTATCATTGCTAACGGATTTAAATTTCGATGGTGTAAATTTTGGTAACACTTCTACTGATTACGAAAATATAATCAATAATCTTAAGCCACGCGATGTCGATGCCTTCCGTTACTTCACGGAGACTTTTGGAGGCGGAGTGAGCGGTGCAGTAATTAAAGGTAAATCATTTAATCTAAGCAAAGCTGCTACAGAATATCTACAAGGCAAAGAATTGAAATCAGAGTTCCACCTAATCCGAACTGGCGGTATTCAGAATATTGATGATCTGAAAAGTTCAGAAGAAATCGGCGTTAGCCTAAATCAATGGTATACTGGATATTTCGAAGCATTTGCGAGCTTCGGACATCAGTTATATTTAGAGCAGTTTAAATGATGATAAACTTCGCATCAATCATTAACGATAAAAGGAAAATCAATGCGCTCATTATAGCAGTCGCATTGATTCTTTTCGTTCCATTTTTGGGGAGTGTTCACCTCTTCGATTGGGACGAAATCAACTTCGCCGAAGCTGCCCGCGAGATGATAGATTTGGGCGATTACTCAACGGTTCGCATAGATTTTCATCCATTCCACGAGAAGCCACCATTATTTATTTGGTTTCAAGTCGTTTCGATGAAGATTTTCGGAGTGAATGAATTTGCGGCTCGCTTTCCTAATGCTATTATCGCAGTAGTATCTCTGTTGTTTATTTTCAATATTGGCTCAAAATTGTATAATAACAGATTTGGATTGCTATGGGTGCTTACTTATATCGGTAGCTTTTTGCCACATTTTTATTTCAAGACTGGGCTAATTGATCCTACTTTTAATCTTTTTATGTATGCTGCTATATTTTATTTGTATCAGCATTATAAAAATGGCGATAGCAAGAACAGCAAACACTGTATATATGCCGGGATAGCCGTATCATTGGCAGTATTGACCAAGGGACCAGTTGGGTATTTATTGCCGACTTTAGCTTGGGCTATTTTTCATCTGTATAAGTTCAGGTTGAAGGAATTGCCGATTAAGAACCTCCTAATTTATACGATTATCAGTTTTCTACCCCTTGTAATCTGGTATGTTTATATTGCTTTTTCAAGCGATTCATTTGTATTAAGTGAGTTTATTCACTACCATATTCGTTTGCTTTCTACTGGAGATGCGGGACACAGCGGACCCATTTACTATCATTTAGTGATGTTGCTTTTGGGTTGTTTTCCGGCTTCATTTATTGCCCTTAACTCCTTCCTAATCAAAGATAAAAGCAAAGTTAATAGCGACAATCAAGACTTCCGCATTTGGAATATTATTTTGTTTTTTGTCGTCTTGGTGATTTTCTCGTTAGTGCAGACCAAAATCATTCATTATTCATCACTCGCATATTTTCCGATTACCTTCCTCGCTGCGAATAGCCTATATAATTTTTTCAATGGAGAGAGAACTATTGGTAAATATCAGAATATCCTACTGGTTGTTTTTGGCTTAGTATGTTCATTAATGATGAGTGGATTTCCTTATTTCCTCTCTCGCAAAGATGAGTTTCTGCATTTAATTCGGGACAAAGTAGCGTTTGCAGTCCTTCGCGACAATGTTTTTAATATTAATCTTTTCGATTATTTGCCCGGTGCAGTATTGTTGATTGGGATATTAGTTTTCTTATTGCTCATCATGCGCAATCAAAAGAATGCTTATTTGAGTCTATTTGTAGGAGTAGCCGCTTCAATCATATTGATTTTACCAGTATTAGCTCCAAAATTAGAGTATGCTTTGCAGGGCAGACCGATTGAATTTTATCAAGAACTGCGCAAACAAGATGCTTACGTAATCACAGTTGGCTTCAAATCCTATGCACCATATTTCTATAATCAGCGGAAATTTATTAATTCGTCAGCATATAGGAATTGCGATGGTGGGGAATTTGAAGATTATCTTTTAAAAGCAAATTTAGATAAAAACGTCTATATCGTATCAAAAATTAGCTATGATACGGCAAACTTTAACGGTTTGAATGTCCAGCTAATAAACAGCGTCGGCGGATATAATTTCTTCCAAAAAATGAAGTAAGATTCTGCCTAATAATGTTTTCAAACACAAATACATTTATAAATTCAAATATTCTTGAGACAATACTCGAATGAAAAAGAAAAAGAGAAATTTAAACAGATGGACACCCGAAATAAGTCAAATTATATTTGATATAGTTTTTCTAACTCTTTCTGTTATCATTAGTTATAAATATAGATTTAATACATTTTTCGAGGCTTTGCCATTCGAAGTTACTTTCTTTGATTTGATGAGCATTACAGGGTTCTTCTTAGTCTATTACATGTTCATTTTTTTGGTAACTGGGCTCTACAAAAATATGTATATTGTTTCTCCTTTCGAGGAACTTTGGCGCGTGATAAAATCCGTATTTTTAGGCTCATTATTTATATTTTTACTGATATTTTTAGAAGATAAGACGCTTCCGCGTAGCTTTTTTCTCATTTACTTTGTGATAATTACACTTTGTGTGATTGTTGGTAGAATAATTTCCCGTTATTTGCAGAAGATATTAAGAAAGAAGCGATTAATAGCATACAAGACAATCGTAATAGCCGACGTAGTCAATGGAATGAAGCTATTAGATGATTTAAAAACTTCTCCCAGCTGGGGATTGAGCCCATTTGGGTATGTATATGTAGATAAACTTCAGTATTTAAACAATAAAGATGAGAATCTTGGTGAATTTCCGGTGCTTGGGCATATAGAGTTTATCCCCGAAATCTTGGATACTTTTAAGCCAAAAGAAGTAATCATTTGTGATGAAACTAAAAATCATAATATGCTCTTCAATATTGCGGCGCATTGCATCAAGAATAATATTAAAGTAAAAATACCGCCATCTCTATATGATGTATTTACTGGGCAATCTCGCACAAATTCGCTTTATGGCATTCCGTTTATTGATGTAAATACTGAGTTAATCAAGCCATGGGAAGAGGTCTCAAAGCGTATTCTTGATATTGGATTCAGTTTCATGGTCTTACTTTTGGGATTACCATTTTGGTTATTAATAGCTTTATTAGTGAAGTTAGATTCCCCTGGTAAAGTCTTATACACGCAACCGCGTTCCGGTAAAAATGGCAAGGTATTTAATATCTATAAATTTCGATCAATGGTCTCAGATGCTGATAAAAAGGGTGGATTGTGGACTTCTGTGAATGACAATAGAGTAACGAAATTTGGCAGGTTTATCAGGAAATCGCATTTAGATGAAGTGCCACAATTTTGGAATGTATTGATTGGGGATATGAGCATTGTTGGTCCACGCCCCGAGCAGCCTCAAATAGTAAATAAGTATATTACACTTCTTCCGATTTATGCACGTCGTTTATTAGTACGTCCTGGCATAACTGGCTGGTGGCAAATCAATTATAAGCCATACGAAGAGAGTTTAGACGAGATAAAAAATAGGCTGAAAGATGATTTTTATTATATAGAAAATATGTCTGTTAAATTTGATTTAGAAATTATTTTCCGAACGGTATTCGTAGTCTTGAAAGGGCACGGACAGGCTTAAAAAGCATATTAGCAAATACATATTATTTGATAACCCAATTATTATATTTAATTTATGAAAAAAGCAATAGTAGTAATCCCAACTTATAATGAAAAAGAAAATATTGAGAGTATTATCAATGCTGTTTTAAAAGTAGAAGAAAACATCAATGTATTAATAGTAGATGATAATTCTCCCGATGGCACTTCGCAGATAGTTTCTGAAATGAAGCAAAATAATCCTCGCATCCATCTAATTACGCGCCCCGGTAAAATGGGTTTAGGCACGGCATATTGCGAAGGTTTCCAATATTGCCTTGATAATAATTTCGATTATATCATGGAGATGGATGCTGATTTCTCGCACAATCCAGAGGATATTCCCCGATTTTTAGAGGAAATAGAGCATAATGACTTAGTAATTGGCTCGCGCTATATTACTGGTGTTAATGTAGTGAATTGGCCCCTCCGTAGGTTGATATTGAGCTATTGCTCTAATATCTATGCTCGCGTGATTACTGGTATTCCAGTGAAAGATGCGACGGGTGGATTCAAATGTTTCCGAGCTAGCTTCCTGAACAAAATTGATTTATCATCTGTGAAATCAAATGGATATAGCTTCCAAATAGAAATGAATTATCGTATGTGGAAGCTCGGAGCAAGGATAAAAGAAATATCAATAATCTTTATTGATAGGCGGAGCGGCGTCTCCAAAATGAGCAAAAAAAATATTACCGAAGCAGTATTTCTGGTTTGGAAGCTGAAGTTTACTCGTTTTAAAGCAAAGAAATAAATTGAAAAAAGCTGTTTTTTATATAGTTTTAGCATTTTGTATATTACAAAGCCAGACGGCATTTGCTCAGAAGGTTGATCTTTCCATGCCTCTTAATCCAGAGACTTTTAAGATATGGGACGATTTTATCAAGTCAAACGCTCCATCACGCGATGCTTTAGATGTAGTGATAACTATGTCGCAGAGGCATCAATTTGCTGGAAGAGCAGGGGTGTCTTATATGATTTATGGAATGTATGAAGCTCTATTTCCAGCCTACAAACAAGCAATTGATGAGGAGAGGGAACGCCTTGTGGAATTAATGTTAACACAAACTCCGCACGACGATATGGGTTATATTTATGTGAATTATATACAATCCCATTCCAATACTGAAAAAGCCTTCGTAGCAATGCAAAGACTTACCGACAAATTCGTGGATAGCCTCGCTTGGGATTCTGTCGCTTATGTGTATAATCATTTCTTGCCGATGTTTCCATCTTATCAAAAAAGAATAAATAAAATACTTGATATTATCAAAGCTCCTGCAGAAAATTTGAAAATTTCCAATCTTGGACCAAACATAAACAGTCCAAATGATGAATGGGATCCCACTCCTTCTGCCGATGGTAAATATTTGTATTTTAGCGCAAGTGGATTATATCCCAATTATGGACGCTCGGATATTTATTTCTCAGAAAGAGACTCAAATAATAATTGGGGTAAGTTCCAAAATCTTGGAAGGCAAATCAATGGAGAGAACGACGAAACTATTGATAATATCAGCCTTGATGGCAATACATTAGTGATGTCGGGTAATTTTGGCGGAACATTCGGTGAATTTGATATTTATACAGCCAGCAGAACAGAAAATGGCTGGACGAGAGTTCAGCATCTACCAAGCCCAATCAATTCTAAATACTTCGACGAAGGTGCAAACATCACTCCCGATGGCAAAGCTATTATCTTCACGAGCGACAGACCAGGAGGAATAGGCGAATATGTAGGCTATAACACTATTTTCCATGGGAATGCAATGGGGAATATGGATTTATACGTATCCCTTGCTACTGATAGCGGATGGTCGCAACCCATCAATTTAGGCGAAACAATCAACACTCCTTTTGCCGAACGCGCTCCATATCTGCACCCCGATGGGAAAACCCTATATTTCAGTTCTGACGGACACCCAGGATTGGGAAGATTAGATGTATTTAAATCCGTTCGATTAAGCGATACAAGTTGGACTCAATGGTCAGAACCTGTGAATTTGGGAAAAGAAATAAATACTTCCACAGATGATTGGGGCTATATCGTTAATCTAAAAGGGGATACAGCTTACTACTCTGCACTAAATAGGGCTAATGGTTATGGAGGTTGGGATATTTATTCCGTTACTTTGCCTGATTTTGCTAAAGCTGAACGCACAATTACTATTCAAGGGAAGGTGTATGATAAAGACAAGAACATCATCGCTGCAACCATCAAATGGGAAGATCTTGAAACAGGCAGAGAAATTGGCATCGCTCACTCCAACCCGCAGACGGGTGAGTATATTATCGTCCTTCCTTTCGGCAAAAAATATGGATACTTCGCAGAAGCAGATGGATATTTCCCAAATTCGAGTAGTATCGACTTAAAGAAAAAGAGAAATGATGATAATTACCAGAATAATATCGTTTTGGCAAAGGTAGATAACCTGCTCCAAGCAAAAGAAAATATTACAATTAATAATATTTTCTTCGATTATGACAAATATGAAATAAAACCCGAATCTTATCCAGAACTTAATAGATTAGAGCATTTCCTAAAAAAATACCCAAATCAGAAAATCACCATTCAAGGGCATACAGACAATATTGGTTCTAAGCAATATAATATTCAGCTATCCTTAAAAAGAGCGAAAGCGGTGGCTGAATATTTAATAAGCAAAGGATTAAATAGGAATAACATCAAGACCGAAGGCTTTGGGTATTCTAAACCAATTAGCACTAATCCCGAAGATGCCGATAAAAACAGAAGAGTCGAAGTAACTTTTAAATAAAGAAATTGAAACAATTATGCTCGGATTTCGTAGTAAAATGTGAAGTCTAAACATAAAGATAAAGTTATGAATAAAATTTACATTATTTTTTTAAGTATATTTCTCACGATAAGCTCGCAAGCAGACCTTTTCTCAAAAGGATTGCAGGGTTCGGGTGTTGCTAAAAAAGAAAAAAGAAATGTTACTGGTGCTAAGTATATAGTTAATG
>CAZGXC010000107.1:0-7125 GCA_964529535.1 uncultured Hyphomicrobiales bacterium
TTAATCTTATCGGCAAAAAAACTCTCTGATATATTTTGGCTTTTAGCAATGAGAATATCGTAATTTGGCAATTCTGAATGCAGTATTTTAGCAGTATCAAGCAGCAAATCGATGTGTTTATGCACTTCCTGATCTCTGCTACCTGGAAAAAGTGCAATGCTATTGTTTCTATCATCAAACTTCAAGAACTCGCCCTGAAATTCAGGAATATCAAGCAAAGGATGACCTACAAATTTTGCATTAATTCCTTCTTTGCGAAAGAACTCTTCTTCAAACGGAAAGACTGCGAGCAGCTTATCAGTGTTCTTTGCAATTTTCCGCGTCCGATTCTTCCCCCAAGCCCATAATTGTGGAGCAATATAATATACAACTGGGATTTTTTGAGACTTCGCGGCTGCCGCAAGCCTCATATTGAAACCGGGATA
The DNA here is from genome assembly GCA_964529535.1 of uncultured Hyphomicrobiales bacterium. Classification (GTDB taxonomy): domain Bacteria; phylum Bacteroidota; class Ignavibacteria; order Kapaibacteriales; family UBA2268; genus CALLXS01. The sequence continues at coordinate 426 of CAZGXC010000107.1, forward strand.
ATCAATCGGAACAAAGACATCTATTTCTCCAGAACGCAAAATAGCTTCGCATTGCTTTTGTAATTGCATAAAAAGGGTATATTTTTTTGCTACTTCCCAAAAACCAACGACTGAAATTTCAGAAATTGGAATAATGGATTTCAGCCCTGCTTTTTCCATTTCGCTTCCACCAATACCGACGAACTCGACATCTGGATTAAGCCTTTGAATGGCAAGCATTAACTTGGCTGCGTGAATGTCGCCTGATGGCTCGCCTGCGGATATAAATATTTTTGGCATAAGTTACCTGATTGGTAAAAGCAAATAATTCAAAAAAAGAGAAATTTTGTTAAGAGTCTAATTTGATTTAACGAATTTGTAGTATAATTTATTATTAATTACCAAATAATAAACTCCCAGAGGCAAACATGAGATGTTAATCCCGTGATCCTGTTTGAGTAATATTGTAGAGTATTCCTTAGCGTTTATATCGTAAACTTCAAAGCTCCAATCATTTTCTAATCCATTTATACTAATAAAGTTATTGCGATAATCAACAAGATCCGCGCTTATTGGGACTGAGCCGTCTATTACGGCTGGGAACTTGATTCTCTTCTGAGCAAAATGGCTCGATCTATTTGATGAATCTTTGATAAAACAGGATAGATTTTTTACAGCAGAATCCTTATTTTGTCTTGATATTTTACATTGATACAGACTATCATTTTCTCGGATTAGCTTTATTGTTCGGAGTTTTGCTAAATCAATTATCTCAGATGTATCTCTCACAGCAAACAATATTTCATTTGGTTTTGATGAGTATCCTTCATCAAAATAATAGTTCATACTTTCTCTTCTTGCTACATTTTCCGCATTAGATGTCTCAAAAAATATGTTGTTAAACCCGTTCTTTAAATGCTTTTTAGGTATCTTATAATCGATGTTTTCGCTAATATTTCTACTTATAATTGTATCATTATTTAGGTAAGTTATCAAAGAAGAAAGCTTCTTATCTGTATTATGCTCTACGTAAAAATCATATAATGCAGTGTGCGACCATCCCCCATTGATTTCTTTCGCCCTAATACCAAGCGTATGAAGTCCTTCTGATAAAGTCGATTTCTCAATATCAAGGAACACCCAGTTAATATCACCATATTGCAAACGTGTTGCCTTATCAATTCCCGGATCTTTATCAATAAAATACTCTATTCGCTCCACTTGGCAATTTGCAAAATTGGCTATTGAGAATAACAATATTATCGTGAATAATAATCTCATATCTACTTTATCATTATATCTACTTCATTATTATTTTCAATTTGATATAATCTTTATCTGTATCACTGTTATCGATAAGAATATCCTTGATAATAGGCACAGGCGGCAAGCCCGATAAGACATAAGGCGTGCTTCCGCCGAAGATTCCACTGTCTGCCCCATCGTTTCCATATTTCTTCGCTGGGGAGTTTTGTTTCAATTTCCAACGAGCATCATTGATTTTCGCAAAATCATTTTCATAAGTTTCGAATATTGAAGACATTTCTATTCCAAGCAAATTATGTTCTCCTGTTGGAATATACTTAAGTTGATTACGCGTTAGATTACCGCTATAAGTATTATTGTTCCCACTAAATCCGCATGTGAAAGTCTTCGTAATATTTTCATCAAGTTGAATATTATTAAGGATATTTGAGTTATTCGCCGAGATAATTTTTCTTACGATGTTGTTTTTAATATTAATTTTAGAATTATTAGAAAACTTTATGCTTTGTAGCACAATGTTATTTGCAATTAGCACATTGTTCATGCTTGCTGATTTTTTTGCCAAAATAGATTCCGTCGTGTAGTTTTGGATTATTGCTATATTCATAATATTACTATCCAAGTTAATATCAAGGTTATTCATAAACAAACACCTTTGAATAGTAACATCATTGCTCTTGATAAACACATCTTGATTCGATGATGATTTCGACTTAAAAACTAAACTCATTAGGCGAGTTCCATCAGCATTGGGATTAATCTGTAAATTGCTAAATTCAGCGGGAAATGTATTTAGATTAGAGATTTCATTTTCGGCTAAATTATATCCCGCACCAATTATTACAATCTTCTTATCAATGATTAAGTCTCCGTAAGAAGTCTCGCTACCTTCGGCATAAAGCGTATCACCAGCTCGAAGAGATTGCATAGCAACACTAAGATCTTTAAAATCAGATGAAATAGCAGGATTGTTGTTCAATCTAAAGACTTTCGCATTTAAATTCAATGCAATAAAAAAGCAAAATATGATAGCTATACCGTTTCGCACAATTACTCTCCTTAATTGCTAATTACAAAAAATGTATTTCATATTGTTTTCTTGTTTGCTACCAGAATCCATCTTTCTTTATCAAGCTTGTTTATCCTTATCATTGCTGTTCTCATTCACAGCATCTTCCTTTTTTGAAACTGGGAGACCTATAATCTCTCTTGCTCTATCCAAAGCAGCGTCAATATGTGGTTGGATATTCGTTTCGCCAAATACATCAATCAGCCCTGCTTTTTCAATTGCAATATATGGTTGGGCATGGATACCGGATAAAATCAATATTGTGCCGTGTTTGCGATTATTAATGCACAGTTTCTCCAATAGATGGATGCCAGAGGAGTCAATTGCCGGCACATTGCGCATCCGCACAATAAGCACTTTTGGACGCTCGGCTACTCTATCGATAGCATCGGTAAATTTATCAACTGCACCAAAGAAGAAAGGACCATTAATTTCAAATACTTCCACACCTTTTGGCACATCTTTAAGATCGATTGAATCGGGATCAACTAATTCTTCTTCGTTAAATTCACGAGTAACTACCTCCACATTCGTAACTAATGACATCCTGTGCATAAATAGGAATACTGCCATAATCATTCCGACTTCAATAGCTATCGTTAAGTCGAAAATTACAGTAAGGAAGAATGTAATCAATAAAACCGAAACATCACTCTTGGGGCTTTTAGTCAATCTAATGAAGGCTCTCCATTCGCTCATGTTATAAGCAACGATGACGAGAATAGCACCCAATACAGATAAAGGTATTAGAGCTGCGTATGTGCCAAAGAAGAGCATAATTATTAGCAAAGTAATCGCATGGATAATACCGGCTACGGGAGTTTTTCCACCATTTTTAATGTTAGTAGCTGTTCGGGCAATCGCACCAGTTGCTGGAATACCACCCAAAAACGCAGAGCCGATATTGCCCATACCTTGAGCTATTAACTCAATATTTGATCTATGTTTATCGCCTATCATTCCATCAGCTACAACTGCCGAGAGCAAAGCTTCTATTGCCGCCAAAATAGCAATGGTAATTGCTGGCTGCATTAAATTTCTTGCTTGAGTAAAAGTAAAATTACTAAAATCTGCCATCTGGAAGCTAAGATTTATCTCTCCGAATTTTGTGCCAATCGTTTCCACTGGAAATTGAAAAATCGTAGAAACAATAGTTCCCACCAAAAGTGCTACAAGCGACCCCGGAATTTTCTTATTAAACTTCTGCCAAAGAATGATTAGCGCAACACTTCCAGCACTCAATCCCAGAGCATACCAATTCACCGTCCCCATGTGTTGAATAAAAACAATCCACTTGTCAATAAATTCCGAAGGTACTTCAGCAATGGTCAGACCGAAGAGATCCTTAATTTGAGTAGTAAAGATAGTAACGGCGATACCGCTTGTGAAACCGACAATAACTGGATGAGGAATAAACTTTATCACCGCCCCCATCTTGACCAATCCCATAATGATTAATATTACTCCCGCCATCAGCGTGGCGAAGGTCAATCCAGCTAAACCATATTGCTGAACAATACCGAATACTATAATCACAAAGGCACCAGTCGGACCGCCGATTTGAACTTTGCTACCGCCAAATGCCGAAATCATAAATCCAGCTACAATAGCTGTAATAATACCCTTTTCTGGGCTTACTCCGCTGGCTATCGCAAAAGCAATTGCTAAAGGCAGTGCTACAATTCCCACGATGAATCCAGCAGCTAAATCCTGCATAAATGTATGTCTATCGTAGGATTTTATTGTTGTAAAGAGTTTTGGTTTTTGTATCATTTTTCACTATTTTGCTATTAAAACAAGTTATGGCACTACAAAAATAGGGTTTTTATAAGAAAATAAAAAATTTTAACAAAATAATGGTAAAAAAATGTAATATTATGCTTATTTTTGTAGCTGATGGATATTCATGTGGGTATCCATGGTATATATATGCAAAAAATAATTTTATAAATAAATATAGGAAATTCAGTGATGAACAGAATCCAATACGTGATTTTAGCTCTATTATTTGGAGCATTGCTTACTCAGGGCTTTCAGTGTACATCTTCAGAGATGACTACTGCCCGCGTAGCTAAAAAGAATAAAGATTTCGACAAAGCTATTGCTAACTACAAAAAGGAATTGTCGAAAAACTCTAATAATATTGAGGCTATGTATGAATTAGCCGAAATTTATTCCTTCCAAGCTTTAAATGAATCTGACCCAGCAAAGTTCGAAGAATATATGAACTTGATGATTAAGGCGAAAAACTCAGCCGAAGCAACTGGATTAGATGCAAAAACTAAAGCAAAATTAGAAAATTATAAACCATTGGAATATAATGCTTGGCTTGCTTCATATAATACAGGCGTTCAGATTCTAAGCGGTATTGAAAAGCCTGATGTTAGCAAAGTGGAAAAAGAAGCAATGGGTCAAGAAGCTCTAAAGCACTTCAAAAATGCTATCCTCCTATTCCCAGAAAATCCTGATAACTACGCAATGGTCGGCACAGTGTATGCTGCACTAAGCCAAAAAGATAACGCAAAAGAGAATTTCAATAAATATAATGAAATTATGAAACCAGAAATTAACTTCTTTAAAGATAAAGGACTTACTCTTGGAATGACTCCTGCGGAATTTACTAAAATCCTTGGCGAACCAAATGAATCTATGGTATACAAACAGCTTTTAAATCCAAATATCAAAACTGTTCAGGATACTATGGCATTCTATAAATATAAAGTTGATGGAAAATCATTATTAATCTTTACAAAACATAATTCTAAATTCAACAAAACTGGAATTATGGGCTGGAGATTTACTGAAGATTTACAACCATACGCATTCGATATTACTCCTACTTTTGAATTAGCTCGCATCAATTATGATGATAAACAATATGATAAAGCTTTATCATACCTCGGAGAAATTCAAAAATTAGACCCAACAAACCCATTTGCTAACAGATTTATGGTGCAAATTTTGGATGTGCAGGGCAAACCAGAAGTAGCTCTTCAAACTATGGCAAAACTTGCTAAAGAACAGCCAAACAATGCTGATTACAGAGCTCAATATGGCGATATGTTATTAAGAAATAAGAAGTATATCGAAGCTACTGAAGAATATGAAGCAGCTTTAAAAATCAAACCAAATGATTTAGACGTAATTAAAGTTCTTGGATCTGCTTATAAAAACTATGCAGTAGAAATTCAAAAAGCTGAATTTGATAAAAATGAAAAAGATGCAAATTATACAATTAATGAATCAGCTTATACTCCATACTTGACAAAATCTCAAAACGCTTTTGAATCTGCATTAAAAGATCCAGCAAATGCGAATGATTACTCAATCTTATTAGAGTTAGCAGACATCTATGCAGCTACTAAAAATGATGCAAAATTCGCTCAAACTCTTAATAAACTGATTGAAATTAAAGATCAAGTGCCATTAGATAATAAAGAATATTACCTCGGCAGAATGGTATTTTGGCTCGATAAATCCAAAAACACAAAACAATTAGAAATCTTTACTAAAGAATTAGAAGATTTCCAATAGTATTCACAAACAATGTATAATTGAAAGAAAACAATGGCAAACAACGAAGAAGAAAACACTCAGCAAATTAGCATCGAATTGAGCGAAGAAACTGCCCAAGGCATTTATGCAAACTTGGCAATCATCGCACATTCGCCTGCTGAATTTGTAATTGATTTTACGCGTATCCTTCCAGGAATACCAAAAGGAAAAGTTCATGCTCGTATCGTGATGACTCCACAGCATACAAAATTATTAGCAAATGCTTTGATGGACAATATCGAGAAATTTGAATCTCAGCACGGAGAAATCAAATTAGAACGCCCTGATAATAACTTTATGGCATTCCCGAATACGGTAAATTAATAAACAAAAATAATTATTTTATTAGCTACTCCATCATAAATATGGAGTAGCTAATTTTTTTAGAGATTTTTAAGAAAAAAAATAAAAAATATTTGGTAGCTAGAGAAAAATTCTATAATTTTGTATATTAAAAACAATTATTGTAATAATTTGAATATTAATTGTATTTTTTATTCATAAACAAAAAGGATAATAAGTATGAGAAAAGTAACTACTTTCTTATTGGCGTTGATAATTTCAACAACTTTCGCAACACCTAATGCTGAAGCACAAACAGGACCTAGAGTGCGATTTGTAGATGTTTCAGCTCAAAGAGTGTCAGAAATTGCACCAAGGTTAGCTGAAAATGAATTGTTTGGTTTGTGGGAAGGAGGTTCATTCTCACATTGTGTTCCTACTAACCCCTGTACAGAAATGCCAAATGGGTGTGATACTTGGAATGATTGGATATACGAATCGGCTGTTATTGGAAATGTTTTAAGCCCATATGAATGTGAAATAACTGTA
>CAZGXC010000108.1:0-7104 GCA_964529535.1 uncultured Hyphomicrobiales bacterium
CCTGTGCTGATAATGATACCGAGCAAAGGATAGCAATTACTAATAATAGCATTGATATGGATTTGCGATGCATTCTATTCTTTCAAATTATATGATAAAAATTAGTAAAGGACGCTTAATGTTTTACCTCTTATGATACGGATTTATATAATATTATTTATACTTACTATAATTTATCGAATAAGGAAACCATTTCGATGGCACTCATTGCTGCGTCGAAGCCTTTATTGCCGGATTTCGTGCCGGCGCGCTCTATCGCTTGCTCGATGGAATCCGTAGTCAGAACGCCATAAATACATGGAACGCCGGACTTTAGACCCACTTGGGCAACGCCTTTGGTTACTTCCGCAGAGATATAATCGAAATGCGGAGTAGCACCGCGGATCACAGCACCCAGAGCTATCACAGCATCATATTTTCCAGAGCTTGCCATTTTATCTACGACGATTGGTATTTCGAAAGAACCCGGGCAATATGCTATTGTAATGTTTTCATCTTTGCTGCCATGCCTATTGAGTGCGTCGATTGCGCCCTCTAATAGTTTCGCTACGATGAATTGGTTCCATCTGGAGACCACTATTGCAAAGTTCTTGCCTTTTGCGTCGAAATTTCCTTCAATTATTTTTTGCATTATTCTTCTCTAATTATTTTTACTATTTTATAATAACTATATTTAATATATTATCCGATAGAATCAAATCGAATAATACACTTATTCACTTTCTTCGAGTTTCTTATATTCCACTCTCGGATGCGCAGCAGCTATCAAGCTCCGCACACAAGTATCCTTCACGATATTGATTTCTTTGAAATCCAAATTGCATTCATCAAATTGACCGTCCAAAATTCTATCGTGAATTAGCTCGGTTAATTGATTGTTCAATTTCTCTTTATCATTCGCTGCTAAGCGAGAAAGGGCTTCAGCTGCATCGCAAATCATCAAAATCGCGCTCTCTTTTGTGGCTGGCTTCGGTCCTAAATATCTGAAATCGCTCTCGTTAACCTCCGATTTATCAACTGCTTGCTCTCTTGCTTTAATATAAAAGAATTTTATCAAGGTAGTGCCGTGGTGCATCGGGATAAAATCAACTATACGAGCCGGTAAATTATATTGCTTAGCTAATAAAATACCTTCGCGCACGTGATTACGAATGGCATCAGCGCTTTCCTGCGGACTCATTATCTCGTGCATTGCTCCGGAATCCATTTGATTTTCCACAAAAAATTGCGGTGCGGAAAGTTTTCCAATATCATGGAAATATGCCCCTACTTTTGTCAATAATTCGTGTGCATTAATCGCAGAGGCGCATTTCTCAGCAAGCATCGCCACTGCCATTGTATGCTGATAAGTGCCGGGAGCTTCTTCGTTCAATCTCAGCAGAAGTGGGTGATTTAAATCATCATATTCCTGCAATCCGAGATCCGTCGTGATATTCGAAATACGTTCGATAACGAATAATAATCCAAATGTAACAAGCGGAGAAATAACAGCATTAATGGATATTGTTAGCAGTTTAAAACCAATTTGGCTAAGATCTGCCGAACGCTCCATTCCAAAAACGACGACTGGAATGAAAAATCCTATAAAAATAAAGAACATTGACTTAAATATCTGCGTGCGCCCCTTAATATCGCGCACCGTGTATGCGCCCAATGTTCCGGCGAATAGCATTGCCGTGCCTGCGTCGTAATCATTGCCACGAATGCCTGCAAAAATCAAAATCATTGTTACTGTGATATAGAACGCTGTTCGCGAATCGAGCACCACTGCCGCGAGTGTCGAGATAGCTGGAATAATTACCAAATATTCAAATGGTAGATTTACTTGTATTTGCAAGGAAAGCCAAGACAAAAACGCGCTCAATATTATGAAGAAGCTGATTATTGACATCAAGAAATTATTATAGAAAATCCGCTTTCTCATTATGAAGAGGTAAATCAACAGGATGGAATAGATCAATGTGGCATGCCCGATGCTTCCAACAATAGTCCAGAAGGAGTAAGAAGAGAAGCCTACGTTCATTCGGGCTCTCTCGTATGATTGCAGCTTACTGATTACCTCGTTGTTGATTGGTTGCCCTTTGCTGACTATCACATCACCTTCGCGGACAATTCCGATTGTTTTGGTGATGGATTCTTCGGCATATTTCTTGGATCTATTTGATAATTCTTGCGAATAAACAATATTCGGACGTATGGCTTTCTTTGCGATATTTAAGGCTATTTGGGCATCATACTCATTCAAAGATTCCTTGAAAAGACTGGTAGCTCTATCAATAAAATGATTCGTATCTACTAATGATACTTTGCTATAAATCTTTTCCGTTAGGTTGTTCCCCACCCGCACGGAGATCTCTGAATTAACAATGCTTTCTAATGATACATTTATTAATCCACGACTATAAGCACTTGCAAAATAATTAATCACTACATCGCCTATTTTGCGGTAGCGATTGCCCTCGAGGATCTCGAAGCTTTGGAAGCTTTTATTCTTTTTGTTTAGTTTGCTTTTATTGGTATTCGCCGTCTCGATTAAATTATCTATCGTGCTATCGATAATCGTTTGGGATTTTTCAAGAGCATTTTCTTCATAAATAAAGACTTGTAGTGCGCTTCGGCGGGCTTCCTTCACCTCGCTTTGATAAACTTCATCATTCTTATAAACAGGAAAATTAAACTTTGCGGATACGCTCTGGTCTGTCCAAATATAACCAGGTTCGATATTAAAGAATCTGTTTTCGTATATCTTCTCGTTATAATGATAAATAAAGAACAAGGAGCAAATCGCCGTCGTCAATAAGATGATCAGCAGCTTATTTCTCATCGCCGAACGGCTAGCATCTATTTCATCGATGTTAGCGCTGTGGGGTTTATCGTTTAATGTTATTTTTCTTGGCACTTGTTTTTTCTTACTAATTGTTATTATTCAGAATCTAAAGATTGTATTTGAATTAATTTTTTACTGTTTTATTAGACAACGAAATTAATAATATATTGTGAATTAATTATTGAAAAGATAAATCAAAACATTATTTATGAATCCTGTTTCGTCAAAAATGAAATATCAATATTAATTTTCGAGTTTCTTACCTTTTGTCATATTTTGGAACACTGTTTTATTATCAATAATATACTCTACCGTTGACCATACAGTAAGCACTGTAATGAAAAACAGAGCAATATTTGGTATGTGTTTTTCCATTATTCCCGCCATAATTCCAACTCTGGCATTGCCCTTGCTGGCATCAATCATCATCACGACGATTATTCCCGACAGGTAAAGCATCTGAATCATTGTTTTGGCCTTCGCAGTCTTGGATGTGCGGATCGGGGCATTCATTCTATCGGCAATCACTCTCATATAAGTGGTAAATACATCGCGAAGAATAATGATTATTACCATAACAATATTTGCTATTCCCAAGTAAGAAAGAGCGACAAAAACGCCAATAGTCAGCACTTTATCCGCTAAGGGGTCGAAGAATCTGCCCCAGCTGCTTACTAAATTCATCTTCCGAGCGAGCCACCCATCAAGGAAATCAGTAAATGCGGCGACGAAGTATAGCACTCCGCCGGCGATGATATAATCAGCGTTCGATGCCAATAATAGGAAAAAGATTATTGGCGAGGCAAGCACGCGGAACATACTGATCATATTTGGGGCATTAAATATCATTACACTCTTTTATTTATCGGGTTACTATTTATCGGGTTAATTACTTTTTTTCTGTTGATTACTATTATTATGTTATTGTACTCTCGAAAAATATAACTTATAGTAGCTCTAATTTATTGTCTTGGCGGAGCTTTTGCACGCATTTCTTTACGTCCTGCACTCTATCCTTAGGGCTTATCAGCACGGCGTCATCCGTTACGACAATGACGAAATCTTCTAATCCAATTGCGCCGACTGTAATATTCTTTGCCGATTTATTAATCAGAACAGTATTTGAGCAATCAATCAAGGCTTCGCTACCCTCAATGATATTTCCTTCTGAATTTTTTTCTTTCACTCTATCAATGGCATCCCACGCGCCGACGTCGTCCCATTTGAATTGCGCAGAAGCAGTGTAGATGTTAGAATACTTTTCCATTAATCCATAATCTATTGAAATATCAGGGAATTTCTCGAATTTAGGGGCAATATTTGCAAAGGCTTTTTCAAAAGCAGTTTCTGTATTACCACTGTATTCCTTCGCGATATCCATTATTTTAGAGCCAACTTCTGGGAGTTCCTTCTGCATACCGGCGATAAAGGTATCCAAACGGAAGAAGAACATTCCGCTATTCCAAAAGTGCAAGCCCGATTTGTGATATTCTTCGGCAGTTTGGCGATTTGGTTTCTCTCTAAATGCTTTTACTTTTTTTATTTCTGTTATCTCTGGAGTGTGGAATTTCTCCTCTATTTCTACGTATCCATAGCCGGTTTCAGGGCGAGTCGGAGTGATGCCAATAGTGCAAATAGCTTCTTTCTGCTCGACGAATTTTAGGATTTGCTCCACTGTATTTTTGAAACCAGACACGGGGCTAATATCTTGATCTGCAGTTAATACGGATACGGATATTTCGCTCGGTTTATATTCATTCTGATATTTTGCCGCGATGAATCCAGTAGCCAAAGCCAAGCAAGGAGCTGTATTGCGCTTATATGGCTCTGCTATTACATTTTCTTTTGGTAAATTGGGCAAAGAATTTCTGATTGGTTCGAGCAAGACTTCGCTTGTTATGATGAAAATATCCTTATTATCTATAATCCCATCAACTCGCTTGATAGATTCTTCGAGCATTGTTTGATCTGATAAAAGATTAAGTAATTGCTTGGGGCGCTTTGTGCGACTTAGGGGCCAGAACCTCTCTCCGCTTCCGCCCGCCATAATTATTGCTGTTCTTTTCATTGCGTATTTAATATGTATTTATTTTTGTATTTATTATTATCTATTTTACTATAGTTATTTTATCTAAGAAATAATGTTTATTATTCCGAAGAGTCAAGAAGTAAGTGCCTGCATTTAGCTTACTTAAATCTATTGGCACTTCGGATAAACCTTTGAGATATAAATGATTTTCTGCTATTGTGCTAATCATTCTTCCGCATTCGTCGAATATGATCAAATCCATAATTTCATCATTTTCGAGCTTAATTCTTGCTGTAACTTTCCCATCTTTCGATGGATTAGGATAATGCGAAAATCTATCAGAACTATAAGTATACTCTTTAACGGATAAGCGTTCAAGATATTTAGTAGATCGCGTTGCGGCTTGCGTAATTTCATCTTTATTTTTTCCTGCCAGCATAGCGAATGCTATTTTAGTAGATTCTCCCACTTTTAATGAAAATGGTCCTGCTGCCATCACTTCTGAAATATCCCCCTTGCCTTCGGATTCATTTTTCATTATTCCGCTGCTCATTGCTTTTATTTTCTCATCATCGGTAAATCCATCATAAATACCGAATGTAGCGGAGCTATTCAATATTGGAGCATAATTAATTGTTTGCGGAGAAAGCAACTTCAATCCCGTGTATGGATTCTCTTCATCGGGAGAATCGCCACCGCAGAAAGAGAAGTTATCGACATTATCATAGCGAGCAGTGCTGCTATGCGTATATTTTGCATTGTCCCAATCGAAATATACACCAAGAAAAAGCGAATCATCATCGAGGTTTGAAATGTTTTTGACATTATATTCTGAAATAATATAATTTGCATCTTCGGGCGCGGCAAAGGCATACACATTTTGCTGTATCTCATAGCCTTGGTAGTTGTTCTCTTTTATTCTTGTTTTATATTTAGCACTTATTGTGGAATAATTAGCCTTATCGTGCTTTTCAGCTCTTTCGAGTATCACAAAGCCATTATTGCGCTGACCGTTCTCTGTTCTTGCAATATCCCACAGATCATATTTACTTATTGTATCAGACCATTTTTTGCCGAACATCAAAGCACCCTCGAATAATAATTTGGGACCATCTTTGTATTTAAAACCGATGCCCTGCTCATTCTTGGGGAAATCATTAAATCCTATATTCCCTTTGCTGGAGACGGTTGTAGAGATATTATTCGGGAAATAATTAAGAAATGATTTATTTACTAATAAACTCGCTACTTTATTGCTAATGATTTCTCCCTTGGACTTAATAGTAATTATAAACTCGATTTTTGAATCTAATGGAACATTTGCTACACATTTCCCTGTGAAAAGTGATTTTATTCTTATTGGGGCTTGTGCCTCTATATTATCAATTTTATAAGCAATGGAATCAGTGCTTAGCAATCCTTTGGTAGCAAGTTTACTGGCTACCACTTCTATTGATACGTCCTCTAATTTTCCGAAAATATTGCGGATATCAACATCTAATTCGAGAATATCTCCAATATTCAAATCATTAGATGGATCGCTCAAACGGAAATCATATGAATCGACAATGGCATATTTTGGGTCGGGTGTGGAAATCGCTGTCAAGGCATTTACTATTCCCTCGCCGAGCATTCCCGTAAATTCAGGACTAAGCGTATAAACCGACTTATCAGAACTTGCCTGCAAGTGAGCCTTTAATTGATAGGGTTGATATGACGGATGTTGCAATGCCAAAAGAGCAGCACAACCCGCCACAATCGGCGATGCCATGGAAGTTCCCGACATTTCCCCGTATTCATCATCCGGCAAAGTCGCCATTATACCTGCTCCGGGGGCGCAGATGCCGACTCTTTCCTCATAATTTGTAAATGAAGCCGGTTTGTTACTCGTTCTCAATGCCGCAACAGCCAAACACGCCTTGTGTGCAGCAGGATAATATATTATATTTTCTCCATCATTGCCCGCCGCTGCTACGATTAGGCAATTTTCCGCCGTTGCTAAATTAAGTATTTGCTTATCAGCATCAGAGATAGAGGTGCTTCCCCAAGAGCAATTGATTATTTTCGCTCCCATCTTCGCAGCATAGAGCAAGCCATGGAATGGGTTTAGCGTATTTCGGGCATAAGATTCGTCTGGTCCGACTTTGACATTTAATAACTTCACATTCTTGGCAACTCCTGCAATACCGATTTTATTATTCGATACAGCGCCTATCGTTCCGCCGACGTGTGTGCCGTGGGCATTCCC
>CAZGXC010000109.1:0-6986 GCA_964529535.1 uncultured Hyphomicrobiales bacterium
CCCCCCCCTTTACTTCAAGAAGCCGATTTTAATCCCTGCGCCGATTGAGAATTTGCTATAAATCTGGTTGTTCTTGCCACTCATTACAAGTTCGTATGCTAAGCGAGGGACGAGTGTTTTCTCTATTAAGAGTTGGAAATCTATGCCTAGCTTCAAATTTTCTGATTGTAATTGATACTTCTCCGGAAGGAATTTGATATTGGTATTTATTGGGTCGAGGGAGCGGGAGTATTCAAGGTAAGTCCGCAAAACAGAGGATTCCACCGTCGTTAGCCCAACAGCGAATCGCGCCAAGAATTCGTCACTGATATTGCCGTCAAGATATTTTTTGTAAGCCAGATCTAAGTTAAAATAGGACATCTTGGCATCATAAATAAAAGATAATTCGGGAATGATATTAGAATAATATGTATCGAAAATCTGGAAATGATCTTTACTTGCTAAAGAAGCATTGTAGGTAACCCCACCAAGCAAGTAAAAGTTAGCGAATTTGAAATCCACACCTGTTTTGATGGCGATATATGGAACAATCGTATTGCTATAAGACTCTATTAAGTCTGGTATTGAATCGTGCAATCTCTTGTGTAAATTCTCGTAGGAATTAAACTGGAGCGGCAGGGTCAGCCCCATATAAAAGTTAAGATTCTTAGTGCCAAGCAGCTTTTGCGAGGCAGCCAGCTGGATAATGTTGTGTTTCGATTCGTAAGTATACTCTTTACGATGGAAGATGTCGATGCTATCGGGTATCTCGTATGTCTGCGAACCCGAATAATTAAAGAATGAAGAGGTCGATGCTCGCTGATATTCGAGGTTTAGGAAGTTCCTATTGATAATGAGCATATCTTCGATATTGTCATTAGCGTGTAGAGCGCCGCCGAATAATAGAAAGATGATTATCAGGGTCTTATTTAGAGTTTTCATGCTGTTGTTTTCGTTTAATAATTGGTGAAATATTTGCTTTTTATTTAATTCTGATTTTCTTCTTACAGTTTTGGCATTCGATTTCATCGCCTTTCCTTGTTCCCACTATTTCCGTTGAATAGTGATTCCTTTTGATTATTATTTGCGAACAGTTTGGGCATTTAGTATCAGAAACGTCCTGCAAATTAGTATTACCTATATAGACGTATTTCAAGCCAATTTCTTCCGCAATTTCTTTTGCCCTTAGTAATACATTTTCGTCAGTAGATTGAGTTTTATTTAACTTATAAGTTGGGAAGAATTTAGAGAAATGTAAGGGAATCATCGGGGATAATTCATAAATGAACTCGCATAGCTTGCGGAAATCGCTATCGTCATCATTCAGGTTCGGAATTACTAAGTTCGTAATCTCCAAGTGGATACTGCTATTCTTGGCTATTTCTCTAATATTATTTAGAACTGGCTTCGCCGACGCTCCGCAAATATCGGTATAATGCTCATTCATAAATTTCAAATCAATATTCATTGCGTCGATATATCGATTCTCGATGATATCTTTCAATAATTCACGAGAGAAAAAGCCATTCGTTACCAAAATATGCTTCATTTCGGGCACATTTAGCTTCGCAATTTTTATTATATCCTCGCAATATTCCCAAAATACCGTCGGCTCGGAATATGTATATGCTATTCCCTCGCAATGATGATTAACCGCATTTTGGACTATTATTTCCGGCGGAATAATATTGGAATTATCTGCGATAATCCGTTTAATATCAAATATCTCGGCATCGCTAATCCCATAATTTTGGCAATTAAGACATCGGAAATTACAACCATAACACCCGAAGGAAAATACATTTGCTCCGGGCAAATAGTTATGAAGTGGTTTCTTCTCTATTGGATCTATCGCTGCGCCAGTTACCGCTGCATAATTCAAGCTAATCAGCTCGCCAGCGCTGTTCATCCTTACTTTGCACTTTCCATATTCTCCACTATCCAATACGCAATAATGGCTACAAAGCGTGCATTGCAAGCGATGATCATCTAATTTAAGGTAATATTTACAGATAATTGGCATTTAGTTTGAAAATTTTACTTTTAATTTGCTCCAAGATTGAGATTCAATATTGTTTTTGTCCTGCAAATCTGTCCAACGGCTGATGAACCAGATCCCATTTGTTTCTCGATAAATACTTAACAGAAGATTGCCCCGATACACCTGCGATTCATTCTCGTCTTTAAAATTTGTAAAAAGCTCGTAATGCGCAGTTAATACGGTGGAATCGGCGCTAACTTCGCTAAATTCCTGCTTTGAAATAACTACATTCGGATTGCTTTCTGCCTTAATATTTGCTATAATTGATTTGAAATTTCTGCTCTCTTCAGAAAATCGCCAAGATGCGAATAAAGATGCGTAAATACTCGCTACATCACTCGACGAAACGAACTCAAATTCCTTTGATTGACCATTTGATTTAGCAGCTAAACAGTTAGCATAATTTGTATAATCAGATGTATTGATTGCCTTGGCAAAATTTTCTAAAAGAATATTTTGCGTAGTAGCCGGAATAAACTTTTGATGTAAATTATTGGGCTTCTCTGGTTCTCGAGTTGGAAAGACATCGCAAGCCGATAAGAATGCGATTAGCAAAATCACCCAAATGACAATTTTAATCCTCATTATTGATTATCCAATCGTATATTTCATTCCAATCATTGCTGACGAAATCCGCTGCGGTTTCAGAGCTTTTGTTGTTGTAAATTTGGCTTGCATCGTCGCCTGAGTATTTGATTGCGCGCATCCCGTTGGCTTTCGCCCCTACTATGTCCGTTCTCTCTATATCGCCAATATGCAGAGCTTCCTGCGGCTTTACTTTTGCTTTATCAAGGATATTATTAAACATCTGAATATTTGGCTTCGCAATATTCAACTCATCTGAAAAACTAAAATATGAGAAATAATGCAATATTGATTCTGTATTCAAGAGGCTGCGCAATATTGTCCCGGGTGAAAATCCAGCATCAGAAACAATTCCCAAAATATATTTTTCTTCTAATTTAGCAATGACTTCCCGCGCATTTGGATTCAATTTCGGCGGATAAAGGAGGACTACTTCCTCGAAGATTTTCTGCAAATATCTCTGTTTATCGGGGTTTTCGGGAAGTTTATTAATACTCCAAATATGCTTAATCATATCCAATGAATTTGGTGTCTTTTGTTGCTGCACCCACATTTTATTGAAAAACTCACCAATCTCCACAATCATTTCATCAATTTTTTGTGGAGGGATAGAATACTCATCTAATTGGTCTATCAGGGCTTGCTTTCGGACCTTATTTCGCTCAATTCCATTAGAAGAATCGAAAATAGTATTCCAATAATCGAATGTTATTAATTTCAGCATATTATTAATTTTAGCATATTACTTAAAAAATACTTTATACCATAAATTTAGATTTAACAAGGAGTAAATCAATGTTCCAACATTAACTTTACCGCTCTTGTGTTTTAATAACAACGATTCTGCATACTTTTTATTTATTATACCTAATTTGGCGAAATCAGAATTCATTATGTTCTCGTAAGCATAATCATACCATTGCGTGCGCATCCATTCATTCATTGGCGCAGCGAAGCCCTGTTTTTTTCTGTAAATGATATTATGCGGCAGCACTGGTTCCACTGCCTTTTTAAGTAGGAATTTTGTAGTCTTGTCATCGGGAACTTTCATCTTCTGCGGGATAGACATAGTAAATTCTACTAAACGATGATCCATAAATGGTAACCTCGCCTCGATACTGTGCGCCATTCCAATCTTATCCGTTCTATTCAAGAGCATTTCAGGCAAGCGATGAGTTATTTCAGTATAAAGCATCTGTTGCTGAATATCGGCATCTGGATATAAATCTCGCATATCTTTATACATTTTGCTTACATATTCGTAGGGTTTATCTGTTAAATATTGATATTGCGGATTGAGCAGCTTTGCCAAATGAACTTTGGTGAAGACAGGTTGCCCACTCCAATAAAACTCTTCTTTTTCTACACCTCGGCGCATAAATTCGCTCGCCATCTCCAGGTTGTTGCAGTTGAGTAATGGGCTTGTTATCCCATAAGAAAGCTGCCGAATCGGCTTTGGCAGATGAGTAAACATCTTATAATAACTATCGATAAACTTGTAATCCCGTAGCATCCAGCGATAGCCACAAAATTGTTCGTCGCTTCCCTCGCCTACTTGCACGACTATCGTCCCTTTTTCGCGAGTTAATTTACTAAGATAATACAGAGGGATGCAGACGGGGTCAGCATTTGGCTCATCTTCATAATATGGTAATTTCTCGAGAACCTCAAAACCATCTTGTTGATTTATAATTATTTCATGATGATTAGTTTTGAATACATCTGCAATTTGATGAGCGTATTCCAATTCGTTATACTTCTCCAAATCAGTAAAACCAATTGTAAAGGTATCGACAGGGCGATCCATTAATTCGCTCATCAGAGCTACATTTAAGCTCGAATCAATTCCACCGCTCAAGAATGCTCCAAATGGCACATCGCTCATCATCCTATCTTTTATTGAATTGCGGAGCTTAACGATTAGCTCTTCGTAGATTTCTTCATAACTCATCTTGAAGTTGCCATCTGTTTGCGCAAATGGAGACCAATACCTACGAATACTTAATTCTCCATTGGAATTGATTCGCAATGAATGCCCAGCAGGCAATTTTCGTATATTCTTAAACAATGAGTGCTGATTGGACGACATTCCGAAATTTAAGTAATTCGGAATTTCATCGACGTTTAATTCTTTGCGAACATCGGGATGCTGTAGGATTGATTTTATTTCGCTACCGAAAATAAACAATCCATCTTTGAAATAATAATAAAATGGTTTAATGCCCAATCTATCGCGAGCAGCGAATAGCTCCTGCTTTTCATCATCCCAGATTGCAAAACCCCACATTCCGAACATCTTTTGCAAAATCTCTTCGCCATATTCTCGATACCCATTTAATATTGTTTCTGTATCGGTCTTGGATTGATATTTATAGCCCTTATTCAGTAGATCTTCGCGAATCGAGGCGTGATTATATATCTCCCCGTTGAACACTATCACAGAATTACTGTTTAGCGATTTCAAGGGTTGATTGCCATCAGCACTTAAATCAATTATCGAGAGCCTTCTGAAGGCTAAACCGCAGGCATTGTTGCCCGATAGCCATTGCCCTTCGGCATCGGGACCTCTATGAGCGATGACGTCGCTCATTTTTTTAAGAATTTCCCGATTATTTCTCTCTGTTCTCTTCTTTGTATCTATTATTCCTGCTATTCCGCACATATTTTTATTATTATTTTATTTATATACTTTGTTATTATTTAATGATTACTAATTTCAATAATTCTGTTTTATTACCATTTAGATCTTCAGCCTGATATAAATATACACCTGTGCCTAATCTATTGCCTTTATCGTCTATTCCATCCCATTCAGCACCACCATTCCCATCATTTTCGTTGATTGTTTTCAGCAATATTCCTTCAAGTGTATATATTTTTATGATAGCTCTATTTGGCAAGTTAGCGAAATAGAGAATCTCATCTTTATCGAAGTTCGCGGGATTTGGATAAATAAATGGATTGCTAATATCTTTAGCAGCAAATTGGAAGGATAGCTTATTTGCTTTGCCATCTCTCATTGTTGCGCCGGATTTGCCTCGCACTTTAATCGACGAAATTGTGTAATTATGCCCCAAAGCACCTAATCCTGCTGATTTCACAAATTCAATCACGACAATAGAATCGCTACCCGTTTGCCGCGCTATGGCGCGAATATCAAAATACGGCTCTACTACATAATTACTCTTTAGCAAAGCTGTGGAATCCACCGCTTCGGAGAAATGTAATTTAATAATAGCGTGCTCTTGCGAGACAACTTCCAAACTCTTAAAATAGAGGATTTTAGCCTCTGCCTGTCCTGCTATCTTAATCTCTGATTTGCTTGGCTTTGTGATATTTGAATAATAATCAAAAAAGCTCTCCGCTTTTAAAGTATAATCTCCCACTTCAAGTGCTTTTGAAAAGCTAAGCAAATACTCTCTTTCGCTTAGATACTGGACGGATTTTATTTCCTGCGCTTTATCTTTCTTGTCGATTAAGGAGAAATAACTCGGCTCAATATTCACTGGCACTTTTTCTTTGTAACACAATATCAAATAGCTAGGATTAACGATGATGCTATCAATATCATTACCTGACGAAATAAGGAAATTGATTTCTTTTGATGGAGCTGATATTTTATCATCTGCATAAATTGCTTTCAGATACATCTTCCCCTGCTTCTTTTGATAATTACTTAGAATATATTTTTCAGCATTGGATTCTGCTATAAGCGAATCATTTATCCAGATTTGCGTATTAAGTGATGAGCTGGGTTTTCTCCATTTTATTATATATTCGCTTTCAGATTTTGAATATCCCATTATTCTGGTAGGCGGAACAAAGCCACTATTTTGCTCATTAATTTCAATAAACTTAACCGCATCTAAATTGCTATACGCAATATCATTCTTGCCATTTTTATCAAAATCATAAATGATTGGGGAGCCTAATACTCCATCATTAATGTATGAATACGGAAGCAACTGGCTATTTGAGTGCTTAATTACGTAAATATTTGGATATAATGATACAGCGATTTCCTCGCCCTTCTCTTTGTCAATATCTCCGCAAACTACGCCAAAGCGAAAAGCTGTATTATCAAAATTCGTTTTCGCATCGGTAAATGCCTGAGTTAATGCTTTGATTTCTTGATATTTACTGTCAATTCTCTTATATACCTGCAATTTGCATATTCTTTTCGTAGGTTGATTCGGATATTCAAAAATAGCATCTTGATTTAATAAGTAATCCGTCAGTTTTACTATCTCCAACTGTCCATCGCCATCAATATCGCCTGTCGTAAATTGGAATGCTTGGGTCTCGGTAGAATCATTATTAATTCTCTCATCTTTCATTACTCCATTAGATAAGCTAAGAATGCGTAAGTTGCCATATTTGT
>CAZGXC010000110.1:0-6961 GCA_964529535.1 uncultured Hyphomicrobiales bacterium
TGTCATTTAATAAGGAAAAAGCTATGCTAAACTTAGAGAAAATCGATAGCATAATGACCAAAGATGTCTTCACAGTAGAATTTGACGACACCATTAACAAAGTCGATGATATTATGAAGGAAGAAAATATCAATCAAGTGCCAGTGCTTGAAAATGGTAAGTTAATTGGGGTAATAACTGATAAGACACTGCATGAATATGAGCTACGGGAGATATATCAGTCTGATGTTCCGCAAGACGAAATTGGGTATAATAAGATTAGTGATTTCAGAGATCTATTTGCCAAAAATGTGCATATTATTTATCCCGAAGATAGCATCGGCAAAGCTATTGAAATTATGACAAAAAAACATGCTGATTTCCTGCCTGTGGTAGATTGGGATAATAACCTTAAAGGTATTATTACTACTCTTGATATTCTGCTATATGTAAAAACTCATTTGATGAGTTAATTATTAACTGTTACTTATTGACGATAATTGATTTTCGCAATAAAATATTAAACTCGGCGAGTTCTTCAAATAAAACTGCCGAGTTTTTAATTATTTATATGTAAATAATTATTTATTTATTTATTTTTCCGATAGAATTGCGGAACTCAGAAACGTATTTAATATAGTTGTTTGCATTTTGCTTTACTTTTTCTATCTCTTCTGGCTTAAGGTCTCTGATGACTTTCCCAGGGACTCCGGCAACCAAAGTGCCTTCGGGAACTTCAAAGCCTTCTTTTACCAATGTGCCAGCCGCAACGAGGCAATTTGAATTTACTAATGCGCCATCTAAGATATTCGCACCGATACCGATTAAGCAATGGTCTTTAATCGTGCAGCCGTGTAGCGATACTGAATGCCCAACGGAAATGTAATTCCCAATAACAAGTGGGAATTTCTGATTAGTTACGTGTAGCATGGAAAGGTCTTGAATATTTGTGCCTTCGCCGATTATAATATAATGCACATCGCCACGAACAACGCAGTTATACCATATTGAAGCATCTTTGCCTACTTCTACATCACCGATAATTTTTACTCCCTCGCAAATGAATGCGCTTGGGTCGATTTTTGGAACCATTCCATTATATGCTATTATTGAGCCATTATAGCCGTGTTCAAATCTCATAAGTCTTTAATTTAATAATTAGTTAAAAATATTTAAAATTGTAATTTTACCAAGGGATTATCTTGCTAAACCAAGATCTATCTACCGTTAAGAAGCCAAGATTTTGATAATATCCGAATGAAATTGAGCCGTCGGGTTTCACTGTTGCTGAGTGAATTATTGGCGATTCATTGCTGAACGACATTATCCCTTGAATGATACCTTCATCTCTTCCGACAAAATACAGTCCGATGCTTCCTTCTGTTACCCCTAAAAACGCAAGTTTTGTCTGGGAAATTAAAATTGGCGTTGGAATAGTAAAGTTGAAGTTCTTTTGCCAAATTTCCTTTCCGTCTTTATCGTATCTATATATTTTCGAAATTTGCTCGCCAAGACCCGCTTGGAAAGCATTAACGAAAAGATCACCTGATTGACTGATGGATAAATATCTTGGAACGAAGTTTTGAATCTCAGTTTGCCAAATGATATTTCCGTTTAAATCAAGGTAATAGATTGGAGCGAAGCTTTTTGATTGTTCGTATCTCAATCCACAGCAGGCAATGTTTTTCCCATTGCTTATTGGGTATTTAACTAAGCGAATACCCATAGCTTTTCTCCATTTTTCAGAGCCATCTGGATTCAGCGTCAAAATTGTATCGTTGTTATTCTCGCTTGAAGATAAAGAGAATAGTAAATTATTATCAAAGGAAGAAATCGTCTTATTGATAGTATTGTTAAGGTTTTTGTTCCAAATTACCTTCCCATCGAAACTAATTTTCTTGATGAGTCCGTTAGTTATTCCTGTAATTATCCCATCTTCGAAGGCGATTAAATCGCAAGGAATATCTACATTGCTAATTGAGTCGCATATTTTGATTTTCCACCTCTGTTTGCCATCATAAGCGAAAGAATAAAGTAATCC
Organism: uncultured Hyphomicrobiales bacterium; assembly: GCA_964529535.1. Lineage (GTDB taxonomy): Bacteria > Bacteroidota > Ignavibacteria > Kapaibacteriales > UBA2268 > CALLXS01. Next base: position 2,021 of record CAZGXC010000110.1, read on the forward strand.
TGTGTTCGTGATAGCATAAGTATTTTGTTCGGGATCAATGCACATCGCAGCCGAGACTACGTTGCCAGCATCGAGGCGTTTCGTCCAAATGACTTCTTTATTTGAGATTAATGATATTGTTCCATCAGTTGCCGCAAATACTATTTCTTGATTAGATAAAGGCATTGGAGCCACTGAGGCACCAGCTTGATTGCTATCTTTTACCGCTTCGTCGTAATATTGATAATTGATGAAATCTTTAAAATCTTCGAATGAATTTGATCTGCCAGCATCAGCGAAGAAATTTACAGTTTTGCCTTTTAAACTATCGTGAAAGCAACCACTCGTAGCCATCATTACTAATATAGCGAGAATTAGTATTATTAGTAGAGAAAACAGGGGTTTGTATTTATTTTTCATATTATCCGATTATATTACTCGTATTAATTTTTCTTATATTACTCGTATTACTTAAATTTACTTATTTTGCTTGTATTAATTATATTACTTGTTTCTTATTATTCTGATTCCGGTTTTGCTTTTTTTGTCTTCGGGTTGATTGCGACTTGAGGAGCGAAGATCCGTCGAACCACTTGAATAGCAAGCACCTCTTAACACTCTATTTTTGCCTGTGTTTGGTCCTAATGGATTGAGCTTCGGACTTGATTTGTAATAATCATCGGCATAGTAATCCCAGCACCATTCCCAGAGGTTGCCGTGCATATCGTATAAACCGAAAGCATTTGGCAATAGTTTCCCTGATTCTTTTAGTTGGAATCCAGAATTGAGATTATACCAAGCAAATTCATTTGGATTTTTATCTACATTAAAATCACCCTTGCTTCCAGCTCGGCACATAAATTCCCATTCGGCTTCTGTAGGCAATCTAAATCCATTAGAATTTGTATCGATGCTGACAATATCATTAATGATTTTATAATATAGGGATAATCCTTTAATTTTGGAAAGCTTATTGCAGAAAATTACTGCATCAATCCAATCTATGTTATGCACGGGGAGATTATCGCCTTTTGTAATCGATGGATTCGCATCGCACACATCTATATATACTGCTTGGCTAACTTCGTAAATAGAAGCATAGAAATCTTTCGGGATTATTACCATGTGAGCGGGGCGTTCGTTGATTAAGCCATTATTATCGCCCATAAGAAAACTATCGGCGACGACCAATTTGAAATCAATATTTCGCACTTCGTTCAGATAATAGGTATAAACAGGAGAAGTATCTTTCTCTGTTAGAATACGCAATTGGTGCTTTCCGGTGAATTTTGGCGGAATAATTTCTATCTTTGAGTTATTCCAGACCTTAATTGAATCAAGCCCCAAAACATAATTTGAATCAATCAGGATCTTCATTCCAGCAGGGCGAATGCCCATATTCTCACCGAGAAGTATTAAATTTTCTCGTTTGTTTATTGTATCTTTCTGTAATTTCCCAAACTTAATTGGTTCGGGAGTAATCACGCTCGTATCGTTACACGCTACAATGAAAATCAGCGAGAAAAGCAAAAGTATTATCTTGTTATTAATTATAATATTGTAGTTTTTCATATTCAAAATTTAAATTGCAAATAAACATCAACAAAAATATGACTTTTTATTGAATTTTTGAAATAATTTTGTTCTATTTTGCAACATTCTTGAAAAGTAAACGTATTTTTATAACAAGTAAAATTTGAATATTAATTATTTTTGGATTGATTTATAGAATATAAATTTACGCATATATTAATAAGTGGCATAAAATAGATAACTTAAGCCATATTTCGTTATTAGAATATAATAATTATAATTTATAAATAATAATTTCGGAGAAATTATGCACATACCAAAAATTAATTCTCTTCGCATACTTTTATCTTTTGTAGTGTGCGGAGGATTGTTGATAGCAAATGCCAACTCTGGCAATTCAACTCTATTATTTGCTAAAGAATCAAAAGAAAAAATCGGTGCAGCTCAACCCCCACTTCAAATGAACAGTTTAGCTAAACAGCTTAACGAAACATTTAATTCTGTATCAAATGCAGTTATCCCTACCGTTGTAAGTATCAACGTAAAGTTAGATAGAAAGGTAAGCCAACGCTCCTCGCCATTCCAAGATTTCGGTGGTGGTGGGTTTGAAGAGTTTTTTGGATTCCCATTCGGTGGTGGTTCGCCAATGCAATCAATGCCAGCTGAAGCAAGCGGAAGTGGAGTAATTATTTCTGCTAATGGTTACATTGTTACTAATAATCACGTAGTCGAAGATGCTAATGATATTAAAGTAACCACTTATGATAAAAAGACTTATAAAGCGGAGTTAATAGGCACTGACCCAACAACAGATTTAGCAATAATCAAAATTGATGCGAGCAAGCTTCCAGTAGCTTATTTCGCTAATGTTAATGATGTGAAAATTGGCGAAATGGTTTTGGCTGTTGGTAATCCATTAGGATTAAACTCCACTATTACGCAAGGAATCATCAGCGCAATCGGCAGAGGCTCGCTAAATCTTCGCTCCGGACAATCAGGGAAGCAAACGGTAGAGAACTATATTCAAACAGATGCAGCTATTAACCCTGGAAATAGTGGCGGTGGATTGTTCGACCTAAATGGCTCGCTCATCGGCATCAATACAGCTATTGCTTCTCAAAATGGTTCTTTTATCGGCTATGGATTCGCAGTGCCAATAGATTTAGTCCTAGCGATTGCTGATGATTTAATCGAAGATGGAAAAATCGACAGAGGTTTTATTGGCATACAATATGAACCTGTAAGCGAAGCTATGGCAAAAGCATTGAAATTAGATAAAATCACTGGTGCCGTCGTCCAAGACGTAGTCAAAAAAAGTCCTGCTGAAAAAGCTGGAATTGAAGTTGGGGACGTAATCACTGAAATTGATGGAAAAGAAATAAACACAGCAAATCAGCTACAAGGAATTGTATTCACAAAGAAAGCTGGCGAAAAAATCAATATTAGCATAATTAGAGATGGCAAAAAAGAAGTGAAAACAATAGTTCTTGATAGATTAGAAGATAAAAATTCAAATTCAGGAAAGCTCGGAATCACTGATCAAACCATTAACTTGGATATTGATGATAATGCGTATGAAGCAAAAATCCCTGGGCTCGACATTACTGTAGAGAAACTAAATACTAACAACAAGAATGATTATGGTGTAGATTACGGCGTAATTATCAGTAAAGTTGAAAGAGGAAGCGAAGCTCAACAAAATGGACTTTTGCCAGGCACTATTATCTTGAAAGCGGATCGCCAGAAAGTCAATACACCTTCTGAATTAAACAAAATTGTAAAGGGTAAGAAATCTGGAGATGCTGTTCTGCTTCAGGTTAAATATAAAGATATAAACAGAATGATAGCAATAATCATTAAGTAAAGTATAAATTAAATTGTTTTGATTGTAAATCAGCTCTTCCGTCGATTGGCGGAAGAGCTGATTTAATTTAAATTGATGCGAAGTTTAAAAGAAGTCTATTTATTTCACAATAAATTTTTCCGATGCTGAGTTTGCACCATCACTGATGTTAATAATATATGTTCCTGCGCTAAGCATCTGAGGATAAATTCGCAATGTGCGGGTTACGCCTTCTTCTTTTATTATTTCATATCTTGTGGGTGTATATTCACGTCCCACATTATCATATATCTTCATACTAACCCCTCCAAACTTTCCTTCTTGCACGAAATATTGACAATCGAAATATTCTTTGGCAGGTTGAGGATGAATTTTATATATAGACATTATCGGCACGCCGGGGAGAATATCCTCTACGCTTGCTAAACCAGTTGGGAAATGATCTGTTCGCGTAGCAAGCAACTCTGCTAAATTAGTGCGAATTAAGCAGCCATTATAACAGCTTATCCAGAGTTCTTTTCCTTTATTACATACCTTAATATCCCGCATAAAACTCCAATACATAGTATCTATTTCTGCAGGCTTTGGTATATATTTAAAGCCTTCTTTTTCGCTAAAATAAATTAAACTGAAATGAACAGAGAAGAGAAATTCTGTTTGCTCTGCATTGACGGGAGTTAATGGTGCATCTAATGTTAATTGATATGACCCGTTTCCAATTGTATCTGCTTCAAATAAATCGCAAACTCTATATGGAGAATGGAAAAAGGAGACACTATCATTTGGATAAACTCGAATAATACCGGGGCGCTGCTTATAGAGAACCGGATAAGAAATAATATCATCTTTTCCGATAAATGCTTTTGATTCTCGAAGTGTTGGGTAATTAAAAACTTCAGTTAAAATTGGATTACGGATGATTCTGTGTTCTTTTGTGTCATGGTTGAAAGCAAATAAGCCATTAATATTGGGAACTATCATTTCTCTTCCACGTTTAACAAAACCAGCAGATAAATTCAATCTTACAGAATCTTTATCAAAATTTTTATAATGTTTTATATTTTTAGGGATTTCAAAATTAATGGCATTATTAATAGTGTCGTATTCTAAAAAATAAAAACCAGGAAAATCTAATAATCCCATATTTAGGTAATAAAAATTATCAATTTCTGTATAATCTCTTAGGAAAATCCTCATAGTCGAACTCATGTTATCTCCGTAATTATGAGTTTTCCCATCTGTATCCATAAAGTATAATCTTTGTTTTTCCTCTCCATTGCTAAGAGTCTCCGTTCTCAAAAAATGCTTATTATTATGAGAATCTTCCATAAATAACTCACCATAATCTTTTTGAATAGGATTAGTATCATCGGTATTATTATATATAAATAATTGGTTTGTCCAAATAGCATAGTTTATCCATATTTTACCGTCTTTATCTTCTAATATATTTCTTGTTGCCTGATTTAAAGTCTTATCCTTAAGGTTTTTTTGCCAAATCACTACTTTTGCAGAAAGAAAGTTTGTATTCATCAAAGCAATAAATGCTATGATAAACATCTTTGTAATTTTGTTTTTCATAATTT
>CAZGXC010000111.1:0-6957 GCA_964529535.1 uncultured Hyphomicrobiales bacterium
GTGCCGGATTGTATTCCGCATGGGTATGATCCCAATCGCATTGTGCCGCCCTTAGTCTTAATATTTTTCTGATCTTCCATTAAATCAATTACAGGATATTCAGTTGCCTTATCAAATTCCGCAGAATGAGCATTTTCTAATCCGCAGACGTTTCTAGCAAATTCAATTACTCCGCATTGCATGCCAAGGCATATTCCGAAGTAAGGCATTTTGCTTTCTCTCGCGAATTTAATAGCAGCGATTTTCCCTTCGATACCTCTATCGCCAAAGCCAGGACCCACGAGGATTCCATCGTATTTGCTCAATACTTCAGCAGCATTGTCATTGTTGATCTCTTCGGAATTTCGCAATTCGACATTGACTCTACAATTATTGATAGAACCAGCGTGAACAAAGGCTTCCAAAATAGATTTATATGAATCTCTATTTTTCGTATATTTACCAATTAGAGCAATATTAATCGAGTGCTTCGGAGATTTAATTTTTTGGACGAAATTTTTCCAAGTGTTTATTTCCAAGGTATTTAGAGGCAAATTCATTTTATTCAGGACGATTTCGTCTAATTTTGACTTAGCATAATGCAAAGGCACTTCATAAATAGTGTCATCTACGTCCAATCCTTCAATTACCGAATCTTCCTCCACGTTGCAGAATAGCGCGATTTTGGCTTTTTCTTCTTTAGGTATTCTTTTATCAGCTCTACAAATTAGAATATCTGGCTTAATACCAAATTCCATCAAAGTTTTCACAGAGTGTTGAGTAGGCTTAGTTTTCAATTCCCCAGCAGCTCTAATATATGGGACGTATGTCAGCAGGATGTGCAGAACATTTTTCGAACCATAAGTATAGGTTAGCTGTCTGGCAGCTTCTAAGAATGGGAGTGATTCGATATCCCCGACGGTTCCGCCGATTTCAATTAAAGTAAATTCAGTTTCTCCGCTATAAGCTGTCATGCGTTTTTTTATTTCGTCAGTAATGTGTGGAATAACTTGCACAGTTTTTCCCAAATAATGACCTTTTCTTTCTCTTTGGATGACAGTTTCGTAGACTTGCCCGGTAGTCGTAGTATTTTTTTTCGATAGTGATCTATCGATGAATCTTTCGTAATGTCCGAGGTCCAGATCTGTTTCCGTTCCATCATCAGTTACATATACCTCTCCGTGCTGCAGTGGGCTCATCGTGCCAGGATCGACGTTGATATAGGGGTCGAACTTCATCATCGTAACGCTGTATCCCCTTTGCTTCAGTAGCAAAGCGATAGATGAAGCAGAAATACCCTTACCTAATGAAGATAGGACTCCGCCCGTAATAATAATGTATTTAGTTTCAATTTTCGAATTTGTATCTTTAGTATCCATATTTAAAATTTTTTCTAAGAGGTATTATGAAAATTTATCGGCATTCAAACTTATAGAAAAATATTGAAATAAAAAAGAATTTGGGGATAATTAAGTAAGATTTTTTTATAAACACTTTTTCGGCATATTTTTTTCTTTAAATAAGATGCTAATTATAGGTTCTGAGTAATAGAAAATGGTTTTATTATTAGAACAAAATATAATAATAAAACTGAGAATTGGGTGCAATATTATGAAGATTAAGCCCTAATTCTATGAAGGTTTTAAATATTTTAAATATTATTTAGTATATGTTACAAAAAATAATTACAAATATGATATTAATTAAATTTTTATTTAGTATTTTTGTAAACTATTTTCTGTAATCCTGAAAAATTCAAGAAAATGGCATTTTAAAGTAATAATTTGACAAAAAATTTATTTATTAATATAGGTGCAAATATGCAAAACAAACTTCAAATGCTTTGGCAAACTCTCTTGACCGGGGCATTAATAATCATCGCTTCTACAGGCGTTTTTGCTCAGAATCCTTTTGCTCCATCATTGATTGCTCCGGAAAAGGACAATAAATGTGTGAGCAAGAATTTCAAATTCGTTTGGCAAGAAGAGGTGTTTAGCAGTGATTATCAGCTGCAAATTTCTCGAAACAATACTTTCACAGACTTAGTAAAGGATGTTAATACCTCTACTACTTTCTTTGATGTAGAGCTTCCAGATTTTAATTCCTCATACTTCTGGCGCGTTATCGTTTCTTATGATAACAGAAGCAATATCCGTAAAGATACTTCTGAAATTTGGAAATTCAAGACTGTATTGCCTTCTCCGGTAAAAATATTACCAGAGTTTAGCGAAGCTCGCATTGAGTCTACAGTTAATTTTAAGTGGTCGCAACCAGAATCAACTTCAGTATATAGAGTGCAAATATGCGAAAATGCTACTTTTGCGGAAAATATTGTGAAGGATACTGTTCTTATCGAAAAAAATACTTTAACTTGGAAAACTCCAAAGAACTTTTTCACTTATTATTGGAGAGTAAGAACAGAAGCTACTCCTACTTGTGCTTCTGATTGGAGCGAAGTTTATTCTTTCAAAGTAGCTGAAAAAGCACCTGTTGTAGTTTCTCCTGCAAATAATGCGATTGGTCAAGAATTATCATTGAAACTCGTATGGAGAGCCGTTGAGAACAAGCAAAGCTATATAGTTAAATATTACAACTTAGAAGCAGGTCAAATTTCTCCAATTCAGGAAATACATGTTAGTGATTTAGCTGATACAAGCTACACTTTAACAGGCTTAGAATTAAATAAAAATTATTATTGGCAAGTAGCAGCTATGATAAATGGCTCAAAAACTGATTGGTCTGAACCACAAAAATTTACTACAAAATATCCTCAGACTACACTATTAGCTCCGACCCCGGAATCTTCTTGTATCTCAATGATGCCAGAATTTAAATGGAATGCTGTGCCTACTGCTCGTGGATATTCTATCGAAGTAAGCAAAGGAGAATCTTTCGCTACAGCAAATATCGTAGCTACTGCCAACAACGTTAATGATACAACTGTAGTATTAGCATTACCTGCAGGAGTTTCTACTTATTTCTGGAGAGTAAAAGCAGCTGACCAAAAGAATTTTGGCGATTGGTCTGGAGTAAGTTCTTTTGTTACTACTTTTGCTGCGCCAGTTCAAAAATCACCTGTTGATGGTGCAAAAGGCTTACAAAGAAATATCACATTCAAATGGGAAAAACTTCCACAAACTGTTGAATACAAGTTTGAATTAGCTACAGTAAGAGATTCAAGTGGCATAAAATTATACGAAACAGTAAAAAGAGACACTGTAAATACAGATTTCGTAACAGTTAATGTTACTGAATTCAACCAAAATTTTGCTTGGAGAGTCGGCGCAATCAACGATATTAATTGTAATGGTATGTGGAGCAATTTCTCTGAATTTACTACAATGTTAGGTGCTCCTACATTAATTTCACCAGAAAACAATGCGACTAAATTAGACGTTAGCTTAGATTTCATTTGGTCTCAAGTAAAAGACGCTACATCTTACGAAATTGAAGTAGCTATGAACAAGAGATTCTCTAAAGATTCTCTAAGCCACAGCTTATTAGCAATCAAAGGCACAATCGTTCATTTAAATAACTTTAAATTCGATACTAAATACTTCTGGAGAGTTCGCGCTACAAACGAAAACAGCTCAAGCAATTGGTCTGAAATAGACTCATTCGCTACTAAAGCTCAACCAGCAGCGAAACCAATCTTAATCGCTCCAGCTAACAAAGCTACATTGGTAGACCTTATTCCTACTTTTGACTGGGAAAAATCTGTAAGAGCAGCAAAATACCAATTAGTAGTAGCAAGCGATGATAAATTTACTGAAATGTTAATGGATACTACATTTGCTGATACTAACAAAATGGTTTCTACTGCTAAATTAGTGAATTATAACAATTACTACTGGAAAGTAGCAGCTATTAACAGCGCAAATGAATTAATTTGGTCTGATACTTATACTTTCAGAACTATCGCAAAAGCATTTGAGAAAGCTCCAAACTTAATCTCTCCTGCTAACGAAGCTACTGGTTTAGAAATGGACGTTAGATTCGAATGGCAACAAATGCCAACTACTATTAACTACCACATTCAGGTAGCTAAAGATAAAGACTTCGCAGAAGGCAAAATCTTAAACGAAGACAAAAAAGTATCTTGGAACGTTCGCTCTTTACACATGAAAGATTTCGGAACTGAATACTTCTGGAGAGTTCGCGCTATCAATGAAGTAGGCGAAGGTCCATGGTCAGAACCATTCAAATTCAAAACATTTGGCACAAGCAACGTAGAAAATGATATCGTGAAATTCAATGTATATCCAAACCCTACATTTGACAATATCCAAGTTACTTACAACAGCGATGTTCAGCAAAATGCTCAATTAGTAATCACTGATGCAAGCGGTAAAGTAATCATGACAAGCATGCAAGAACTAAGCGCAGACGCTAACAAGATTGACATGAGCGTTCGCCACTTACAGCAAGGCAATTACTTCCTAAGCATTCAAACTGCTAATAGCGGAAGCCAAACAATCAAATTCACTGTTATTAAATAATTAATCAAACTAAGCGATGATTAGAGATAATCATTGATTAGAAATAATAATATGATTGATTTGAAATAACACTATTGATTTAATAATCAGATAATTGATAGAGAAAAATAAAATGGCTGCCTCCCAATCGGGAGGCAGCCATTTCTTTATAAGCTAAATGTTTATTCTATATTTTATATGCTATTTATAAAATCAAAAGTGATATTATAAATATTAGCGAACTACGCTAAATTTCTCTCTTTGAATATTATTAGCACTTGTAATAACTAATATGTAATTACCAGTTGATAATAAATTAGTGTTGATAGATAAAGTAGGTAGATTATCAGCATTTGTAATGCTTCTATTATAAACTTCCTTGCCCATATTATCAATAATTGAAATATTCATATTTGGATTATCAAAAGAGCTTAAATTAACGAAGAGAACGTCGCTTGAAGGATTTGGATAAACATTCAATTTAGTAGATGTTTCGCAGACGCTTGAGCCCTGTAATTCAGCTGTATAATATCCATCTGGAGCAGTCATCGGAGCAGTCATAGTTTTGCTATCAGTTGAAGCTGAAATGTAAAAAAATATAGTCTGCGGAGTGCAACCCACTGGGCATAATAAATCTGCTACATAAACCCCGTCAGTGCCTTTTACTAATTCTACTTCAGTCCATTTTGCGTCAAGTGTCATTTTAAAGTATGCTTTTGCTTTTTTTACTTCTTTATTGCTCTGGATTTTTACTTGTAGCTTAGCAGTGTTATTCTCTAATGAGTAATTCTCCTTTGTGATAGGCTTGTGAGAGATGCGAATAGGGTCAGTAGCAGGGATTTGCTTAGTAATACAGTGAATCGAGCCACCAAAGCCATCAAATGCTCTCATATCTACTGGTTTAATCTTGTAGCCTGGGTATGCCTTTTTAATTGCCAATATCGCTAATGAATCGCCTACTTTGTCGCCATCAACTTTATTAGAGAAAACTGGTTGAATAATTGATTTATTCAAAACTAAGTGGTTAGAGAATGTTCTTGTAGCTCTATTATAAGCACTATTGCTTTTATAGTATTTACCATTGTTATCTCTTGGTGTTGGGATATACTTTGCTGTATATTTAGTGCCGTTATAGTTCGTTAATGTGAGCAATGAATCAACATTATTAATGATAGTCTTGTAATCGGTCAGCGCTTTCATTTCTTCTGGGAACTTTCCGAATACAAATTCATTTTCGCTTGTCATATCAGCATAGAGGTCAATATGCCCTGTTCCGCCATCATATTTCAAAGCAGGCAATACGTGAATTTGATTTAACTTCATTTGGTAAATCAAGCTGTCTTGGCATTGCTTTTCTGAAAGCGGTGTTTTCTCATACATTCCGATTTGCCCACTTGAAGCATCGTAGTAATACTGTCCATATTTATCTTGGTTGTTTGGATATAGGGCAGTAGAGGTGAATAATTTCCCGTATCCATCGACCAATATATTACCACCTTCATATTCTATTGAAGATTTTAGTAATGGGTAATCAGAAAAACGGCTGACGGCATCATTTAAAGCATCGTCGAGAGGTCTGCCAGGATAATATTCGAAATCGAGCAATCCGATTTTATTCATATTATCGTAATAGAATGCCATTGGACCGCAATCGCGATACCAGAAAGAGTTCGCAGGTGCTTCAATGAAGCGGACGTTTTTCATTGGCATTCCCATATCAGAAGCGAATTTCTTTAATTCTACTGAGTCTCCTAACTTATCAATCACTATCCAAGCCTCAGCATCTTCCTGAATATCATTAATTAAGTTTAGGAAAATATGAGCAAATTGCGACTGGCTATTTAAATCCATGTAATAATCTTTAATCATTACAAAAGAGGAATTGCCAGTAGATTCGTCATATAATTCTCCAACACCTTCGAAAACTCTTGATACAAAATTATTATTAGAATCTAAGGCAACATAGGGCCAAGTAACTACTATTGCTTGAATCTCTTCGTATTCTCCTGGGAACACTGCGTCTGCCGGTGGAGCAGGCAATTTCTTCACATCTGGGATTGCTCGTGGCGATGCCATTGGTGAATTGTTAGGAACTTCTATTTTCATTCCCTCGAAGTTTTTGATTTGCCTTGGAACTCGTGGATGATACTGTTTGTAGTAATCATTCATTTCCTTGGTGGATTTGCCTCTGAGAAATTCATTAATCTCTTCTTTCCTATTCGTATCGGCAACTCCACTGACGCTATACGAAAGAAGCATAAAGAAACTCAGAAATGCGATGTTAATTTTTGTGTAACGCATATTATTTAAGTTATTGTATAAAAAATTGGTAATTAATTCCCATATTTCGATATTAAATATATAATTATAACTTTATATAGACAATTATTAACGATTTAGATTATAAATTGTTAGAATTTTTAGAAAAAAACTTGGATTTTTTTTTACGAAATTGGTATTAAACATTTTTTTTATTAAATTGCAGTTCCTAAATTTGCAT
>CAZGXC010000112.1:0-1378 GCA_964529535.1 uncultured Hyphomicrobiales bacterium
AAGGTTCGAGATCAATGAAAATGGAAAAAATAATTGAACAAATATAAGTAATTAACAATATAAGAATTAAGAAACTATGCTACACATTCTAGCCAATTGGTTAAAGACGTTTACGGATTTCCCCGGACAGGGCTTATTTCAGTATATTACATTCAGGGCTGCAGCGGCAGCAATCACTGCTCTGCTGATGAGTTTTATTTTGGGACCTATAATAATCAAAAAATTAAAACAAAAGCAAATCGGCGAGCAAGCAAAATTAGAATTAACAGGAGTGGGGCTACACCAAGGAAAAACTGGCACTCCATCAATGGGTGGGATTATCGTCCTCTTATCCCTATTGGTTCCAACATTCCTCTGGGCAGATATGACTAATATCTACGTGATTCTAATTTCCGCAGTTACTATTATTCTTGGTGCGGTTGGTTTTTTAGATGATTATCTGAAAATCATTAAAAAGAAGAAAAAAGGTCTAATCGGTCGATATAAGATAGTTGGGCAAGTCTTTGCTGGATTAATATTAGGCGGCACAATATATTTTCTCCCTGATTTATTCTCTTTACATTATGATCAAATAAATACCTTAACTACCATCCCTTTCTCTAAGAACTTTAATTTAGATTTTGGAATCTTATATATCCCAATGGTTATTTTTGTTCTTACAGCTACAAGCAATGCCGTAAATTTAACAGATGGATTAGATGGCTTGGCAATCGGCACGGTAGGTATTTCAGTATTAGCATTGGCTCTTATTAGCTATTTTTCAGGTAATACAATTTTCTCTCAATATTTAAATATTATGTATCTCCCCGGAGCAGGCGAGCTAACTGTATTTTCCGCAGCGATTCTTGGTGCTGCTCTTGGTTTCCTCTGGTTTAATTCTTATCCCGCTCAAGTATTTATGGGCGATACAGGAGCATTAGCTCTTGGCGGAGCAATAGGTGGTCTTAGCATTTTGCTTAAAAAAGAGTTCTTGTTAATAATCCTTGGTGGAATATTCTTCGCTGAAACTCTTTCTGTAATTTTGCAAATATCATATTTTAAATATACTAAACTCAAATACGGAGAGGGAAGACGTTTATTCAGAATCGCGCCACTGCACCATCATTTTGAGAAGATTGGCTGGCACGAATCCAAAATAGTAACTCGTTTCTATATCATAGCAGTAATATTGGCAATTCTCACAATGGCATCGTTTAAGGTTAGATAAATGGCAGCAATGATACAGGTTTTTGGCACAAAGAAATGCCACGATACTCAAAAGGCATTACGTTTCTTCAAAGAAAGAAACATTAAGATACAATTTGTAAATTTAGAAGAGAAGGCTTTCTCCAAAGGAGAATTAGATAGCATCAGCCACAATATTCCTCTCGATGATTTG
>CAZGXC010000112.1:1419-6795 GCA_964529535.1 uncultured Hyphomicrobiales bacterium
CAAGTTCAAAAGAATATAAAAGATTGAACTTAGCATATATGACATTTGATCTTTACGAGACATTATTAGAAAATCCATTACTCTTCAAAACGCCTATAACCCGCTTTGGTAAAGAAGCAAAGCTCGGCGTATGCCCCGAAACATGGAAAAAATGGATAGAGGCGTAATAATTCGATTAAAATAACATATATTAGAAGCAAAATTATAAAAACAACCCACTTCAAAAAATGAGTGGGTTGTTTTGTTTTAAAATCGAAAAATGAAAAAGAATTACTATTGTTTTGCGTCTAATTCTTTGTTTTCTTCTTTTTTATTGTCTTCCTTTTTATCTTTTATTACCACCGATAATAGCATTGATATTATCATCGTAGAGAATATAATAATGAGAGATGCAGCCACAGACACGTGGTAAATATCAGCAGTAGCTAATATCATTTTTACGCCAACAAATGCTAAAATGATTGATAATCCATAGTTCAAGTAGCGGAAGTATTTCATAATAGCTGAAAGAGCGAAATACAAGGCTCGCAAGCCCAGAATTGCCATAATGTTGGAAGTAAATACAACGAATGTATTGTGAGAAATTCCAAAAATTGCCGGAATTGAATCCACAGCAAAAATTACGTCAGATGTCTCTATCATTATCAAAACAATGAAAAGAGGAGTAGCAAAGCGTTTTCCTGCTTCCTTCACGAAGAATTTACCGCCGACATAATCCTTAGTAACAGGCATTATCTTCTTAAATAGCTTGATGACGGGATTTGTCTCTGGATGCACTTCTTTATCATCTTCTCGTAGCATCTTATATGCTGAATATAGAAGGATTACTCCAAACACATACAAGATCCATTCAAACTTGCTAATTAAAGCAATGCCGAGGAAAATAAAGACAAAACGCAGAACGATAGCTCCGATAATGCCCCAGAATAGCACTCTATGCTGATATTTTGATTCTACTTTGAAATAGCCGAAAATCATCAGAAAGACAAAGAGATTATCCATACTCAGAGATTTCTCGACAAGATATGCAGCAAAATACTGCATTGATAATTCATATCCATACCAGTAGTAGACTAATCCACCAAATAGGACGGATATAAGGATCCAAAATCCTGTCCAGCCAAGTGATTCTTTAAGAGTAACCTCATGCGCTTGCTTGTTAAAAACGAACAAGTCAATTGCTAATAATGCGATTACTAAGCCAATAAATTCTGCCCAATGAGCGAAATCTGCCATAGTTTATTCCGTTATATATTATTAATATAAAATATTATTTACTGTTTAATTTGCTTTTGAATTATAATACAACTTGCTGTTCTTCATAGAGTTCTCTTTCAAGAAATACCACCCGCCAAGCAGAAGCTGAACTAAATAGTTAATTGCATGAGTAAGAGTAGCATAAGCCAGAGCATCTGCGGGGCTAATACCATACAGAGAGACTAAAGCACCCTGAATAATTACATGATAAACACCAAGAGAGCCAGGGGTCGGAGCAAAAGTAGTAACAACCCCAGAAACTACGAGCAATAACACCGCATCATCGAATCCCAAAGCATGAGAAACCTGAAAATTGAAAGAATAGAACATAAAAAACATTGGGAGCGCATAGAGCAACCATATTGAGATTGACTCAATAATCAGCCATAAATACTCCTTCGGTTTTTTGATTATGCTCAATCCAACCAGGAATTTTTCGAAGATATCAGAAAGTTTATTGTAGAATTTGAGGGATAGTGGCTTTATTAGTATCCTAAGCAAGAACTTAATTACTGGTGGATACAAAGCCAACAATATCACTCCAAGAATCAAACCACCATAAAGGATAATTCGATTTGTATCGAAGGAATCCGGCAATGCCTGCGTGATTTTATGGCTTAAAAAGATGAATGTTCCCGCCAACAGCAAGAAAAGAGTAACCAAATCTATAACTCTCTCTACTACGATTGTAGCAAGAGAAGCTGAATAGGAGACTTTCTCCCGTCTAGAGAAAGAAAATGGACGAACGAACTCGCCGCCTCTCGGAGTGATCGCATTCATCGCATAACCAATCATCACAGATGAAAATAGTGGATAGATTGATTTTACTTCTTTTATTGGCTTTAATATGCGCCGCCAGCGCAATGCTCGAACCCAATGCGATAGGACAATTACAGGGATTGATAGCAAAGCCCAAATATAATTAGCACTTAGAATGATATTCCAAAGCGTAGCAAAGTCAATATCTTTAATCGCATAATACAAACAAAGAGCTATTACAATGATTGAAATCAGGATTTGCAACCCTTTTTTGAGCTTACTTTGTTCAGTATTGGTATTGTCTGAGTTATTAGAGTTGGATGATTGTAACTCCATCTCCGCCTTCCGTTAATTGTCCGTTTCTATAAGAGACTATAGACGGATGTTCGTGTAAATAATTATGAATAGCTTGCCGAAGTGCTCCAGTGCCTTTACCGTGGAGAATTGTCAATTCGCTAATATTTGCCATTAGCGCATTGCTGATTAGATCTTCTACTTCTTGAATAGACTCATCGGCTCTTTTGCCGCGCAAGTCTATTCGGGTTTTCGCATCAAATTTGAAATAATCTTGCGAGCTTTGGCGAGGCTTATCTTTCTTGATTGAGCGACGCAACTGGTCGATTGGCATCTTGAACTTTACGCCATTAAATTCGACCAAAGCTGATGATGACTTTGGATAAACAGCGATAACTACTCCCGATCCGGAATCCGAATCAATGATTTTCACTGTATCACCGATTTCGAGTTGCTCTATATCTGTTATTTCTATTTGCTTGTGTACTTTTACTTTGCTTTGTAGCTTTGCCTTGTTTTCGGCAAAACTTGCTTTAATATCTTTAATCGGCTTAGTAGATTCTCTGATTTCTTTAATCGTCTGTTCAATCAATGAGTTCGCACCGTTTAATATATCAAGAGCTTCGGTATGAGCTTTATCCACAATATCTTTTTTGCGTAGCTTGATCTCTTTCAGTCGATTATCATAATCTTTGCTTAATTTCTCGGCTTTGTTCTTTTCTTGAAGCATTTTTGTTCTATATTCTTCAGCCTCGAATTTGAATTTTTGAAGTTGCTTGATGCTTTCTTCGATTTGGGAATGCCCCGTACCGAGGTATTTTTTCGCTCGTTTTAATACTAATGGATTTAGCCCGATGCTGTTTGCTAATTCAAAAGCATAGCTATTCCCCGGAATGCTTAATAAAAACTTATATGTTGGTTTTAGTTTTTGCTCATTAAATTCAAGCGATGCGTTTTCTATCTCACTTCTATTAAGTGAATAGGTCTTCAATGAAGATTGGTGCGTAGTAACAATAAAAAATGCTTTTAACTCGATGAAAGTATCAAGAATACCTGCAGCAAGTGCAGCTCCCTCTTGAGGGTCTGTCCCCGAGCAAATTTCATCTATTAATATTAAGGCATTCGGCGAGCAATTATCAATAATGTTTTTCAACTGTAATACTTGGCTACTAAAAGTAGAAAGATCATTCTCTATTGATTGATGATCGCCAATAGAGGAGAATATTATTCTATAATTGGTTTTGCATTCGCCCAAAGGGAAAATACCGCTCAATGCCATAGCTACGTTGATTCCAATGCTTTTGAGTGCCACTGTTTTGCCACCGGCATTCGGACCTGATATTAATTGCCCTCTTTTCTCATTATTGAAATACGTAGTAAGTGGGATTACATTTTTTAAACCCTTTGTGTGTGCTAAAATTGGGTGTTTAGCGTTGATTAGCTCTATTTCATTATCCTCTGAAATGAATGGTTTGATGCCACCAAAATCGAGGGCATATTTTGCTCTGGCTAATAATGAATCGAAATTACTGACAATCTCGAAAGTCTGCAAAAGCTGGCGGGCTTCGCTTCCTATCTCTTGTGTTAAGTTCTTTAATATTCTTTCGACTTCGCGTTTTTCCTCGCTCATCAAAAGAGATATTTCATTATTCATTTCGAATGTCTCGCTTGGCTCGAGAAAAACAGTAGAACCAGTTTGCGAAACGTTATGAATAATGCCGGGGATATGCCTTTTATGTTCTGCTTTGATTGGTATCACGAATCGCCCATCTCTGATTGAAATGTAATCTTCGGAAGCCATATCATCTTTTGTAGTTTTGGCAAGTATCCTCTCTAATCGATAGCGAAGTCTATTAGTCTTTTCGATAATACTGGATCGGATTCTTTGCAATTCACGTGAAGCTGTATCGCGAACTTCGGCAGAATCATCAATCGTTTCGGCAATATGCTTCTCGATTAGACGATTTTGATGTATATACTCAAGGGAAGCCCAAATATTGACGTAAATTTCATTCTTGTCACTGAAGAAGTTACGCAACAGACGCGCCGATTGCATCATTCGAGAAATACGCAGTATTTCTACAGGAGTTAATACCGCATTCTCTACAAGTGATTTTTGCAGGCTTGATTCCACTTGATTAATTCCCTCAAATGGAATAGTATCCTCGCTTACGAGTGCTGTTTTTAGCTCGTCAATCGTATTATGTTCGGTAATTAAAAAATCTAAATTGCTTGTAGGCTCTAATTCCAAAATAATCTGTTTGGCTCTTTCGCTTAAAGCATACTTAGAGATGAACTCTAATAGATTAAAATACTCCAATTGATGGAGAGTTGCGTTTTGTAGCTTCTTTTCTTCTGCCGTTATTTCAATATATGCCATAAATGTATGCTAATTAAGCGAGTAGCTCTCTAACGATTCTTTGGACAGTATTGCCATCGGCTTTGCCGGTAAGTTCTTTCATAGCTGGACCCATCACTTTGCCAAGGTCTTTCATGCCTTCGGCTCCTACATTTTTGATAAACTCAGCGATAAAAGTTCTGATTTCGCTTTCTTCCATCTGCTTTGGTAGAAATTCTTCGATGATTTTCAGCTCCGCAGCTTCTTTATCCGCTAAATCTTGGCGATTAGCCGAGGCATACATTTCGATGGCATCTTTGCGTTTTTTTGCACCAGAGAGTAGGATCTTTTGAACATCAGCATCATTCATCTCTCTATCAATACCGCTTTTCTGAAATTCCAATATACCAGCGCGAATAGAGCGAATGGTCTCTAAGCGTAATTTGTCGCCACTTTTCATAGCGGCTTTCATTTCTTCATTTATTCTTTGTTCGAAAGTCATATTTGTATCGTAATATAAATTATAAACTTGCAAAAATAAGAATTATTGATGAAATACAAAAATTAAATATTCTCTATTATATTTGCAAATATTAGAAAAAAGTTGTAAGTTGCAATCCAGAATTTATTGAAATGAGAAAAATATACTGTTAAACTTTTATTTATTGAGAATAAAAGGAGGAATTATAATATAAGCGTAGATATTAGAACCAACAACAATACTAATA
>CAZGXC010000113.1:0-6758 GCA_964529535.1 uncultured Hyphomicrobiales bacterium
TTTACAATGTTCCACCCCGTCTCGCTTCGCGATCCACCCCTCAATGAGGGGAATATAAGAATTTCTTCACTTCCCTTCGTAATTGAATAGAAAATACTTTCCCACATTAAAGTAATAAATTTAGAATATTCAGAAAATAATATTATTTTTGAAATTCTGAGATTTTTGCTTTCAATAATTGGCAAAATTTCTTTATGCTTTATTCAAAATCGGAAATATTCTTATGCAGGATTTCGTTCACTTACACAATCATACTCATTATTCTTTGCTCGATGCTGCTTGCACAAGCCAGGCATTGATAAAAGCGGCTGTGGATGATGGGCATAAGGCTTTAGCGATTACTGACCATGGAGTAATGTATGGTTGTTTTGAGTTTTACCAAGAATGCAATAAAAAGGGTATAAAACCAATTTTGGGTTTCGAGGCTTATATTGCGCTGGGTAGCCGCTTTGATAAAAGTATTGATAGAACAGCAAAAAGCCGAAAGAGCAATTATCATCACTTGCTATTGCTGGCAAAGGATTGGCAGGGCTATAAGAATTTAATGAAGCTCACTACCATCGGGCATACTGATGGTTTCTATTACCGTCCTCGCATCGATAAGGAAGTTTTGGAGAAATATCACGAAGGCATCATTGCCTCTTCGGCATGCTTGGGTGGAGTGATAAATAAATATTTAGTGCAGGGGGATTACGCCACAGCGAAGTCCGAAGCTCAGTATTACAAAGATCTATTTGGCGATGATTTTTATATTGAATTGCAAAATCATAATTTAGATGATGATAAAATCGTTCTGGAGCAAGCACCAAAATTAGCTGCTGAATTAGGGATAAAGACTATCGCAACAAATGATATTCATTATGTGAAAAAGGATCACGCCGTCGCTCATAATATATTATTATTAATAAATAAAGAGAATGTCGGGACGGAAGCAGCGGATATTAGTAAGTTGCGATATGGCACCGATGAGTTCTATTTCCGCACTCGTGCCGAGATGTGCGAACTCTTTAAAGATTTCCCCGACGCAATAGCAAACACTCTTGAAATTGCTGATAAATGCGACGTGAAATTCGAGAACAAGCTGTATATGCCAGTCTTCCCGATTCCAGAGACGAGCAACGCGAAAACATTAGATGATTACTTCATCGAGCTTTCAAAAAAAGGATTTGAGGAGAGGTATCCCGACCCACCGCAGGAATATCGCGATAGATTGGAATATGAGCTAAAAGTAATCATTGATATGGGTTTCCCGGGTTATTTCTTAATCGTGCAGGACTTCGTCAATGTTGCTAAATATCAATTAGGAGTAAGCGTCGGACCGGGCAGAGGCTCGGCTGCAGGCTCGATGGTCGCATACTGCCTTGGTATTACCAACGTCGATCCAATGCCATACGATTTGCTTTTTGAGCGATTCTTGAATCCAGAGAGAGTATCGATGCCCGATATCGATATTGATTTCGCTGATACGAAACGCGAGAATGTAATCGATTACGTTCGCGAAAAATATGGAGCTGAAGCTGTGTCGCAAATTATTACTTTTGGGACGCTCTCCAGTAAAGCTGTGCTAAAAGATGTGGGCAGAGTCTTGGGGATTCACCATTCTATTATTAATGATATTAATAAGAAGATTCCATCAGTCCAAGGCAAAGTGATGCCATTAGAAAAAGCTTTAGAACTTGCGGACTTAAAGGAATTTAAAGACGACAAAGATCCTAATATGGTGAAACTGAAGGAATATTCAATATTATTAGAGGGATTTTACCGCAATTCGGGTGTGCATGCAGCGGGTGTCGTAATTGCTCCAGAGGAATGCACGGAGTTTATTCCATTGGTCAAAAAAGGCAATGAAATGGTCTCGCAATATACGATGAAACTTCTTGAAGATGCTGGATTGCTGAAGATGGACTTTTTGGGATTAAAAACTTTAACCATCATTGATGATACCTTAGAGCTGATTGAGAAGAATCACGGAATAAAGATAGATATTGATAAAATTGATTTCGCCGATGAAGCCACTTATGATCTTTTTGGCAATGGGAAAACTATCGCTATCTTCCAATTTGAAAGTGCTGGAATGCAGGAATATCTTGCAAAATTAAAGCCGCATGATTTGGAAGAATTGACTGCGATGAACGCCCTTTATCGTCCGGGTCCAATGGATAATATCCCTGATTTTATTGATAGAAAGCAGGGCAAAAAAGAAATCACATACCTTCATCCAATAATGGAGAAATCCCTGAAGGCTACTTACGGAATAATCGTTTATCAAGAGCAAGTAATGCAAATAGTGCAGGATATTGCAGGGTTCTCTCTTGGTCAAGCAGATATTCTCCGAAGAGCAATGGGAAAGAAGAACGAGACTTTAATGAACCAGCAATTTCCTGCCTTCATCGAGGGGGCAGCGAAAAACGGTATCGATAAAGATACTGCCGATAGTATTTTTAAGTTAATTCATCAATTCGCAAGCTATGGATTTAATAAATCCCACTCATTGGCTTACTCGTATCTCGCATTTCAAACGGCATATTTAAAAGCGCATTATCCTGCTGAATTTCTTGCAGCGAATATGACTGCAGAAAAAAATAGTCTATCGAGAATAGTCCAGTTGGTAGATGAAGCGAAATCACTTGGGATTGATGTTCTGCCACCAGATGTAAATAGCTCTGAAGCTAAATTTACCGTAGTAAATAACCAGATTTACTTCGCAATGTCTGCTATAAAAAATGTAGGCACAGCCGTAGTGGAGAACATTGCCGAAGTGCGACAGGAGCGTCCTTTTACTTCATTCTTTGATTTTGCTTCGCGCATAGATTCCCATCATTTTAATAGAAGAATGCTCGAAGCTCTTATTTGTAGCGGGGCTTTTGATAGTTTGGATAAAAAGCGTGCTGCCATGTTCGAATCTATTGAAATTGCCTTGAATTACAATAAAGCATCGAATAGCGATTCTAATAATATGGATAGTCTCTTCGGAGGGATTTCTGATGAAGTGGCTCCCGAGCCGAAGCTCGCAGAGGTAAAGGAATGGAGCGACCAAATTCGACTGGAAAAAGAAAAAGAATTCTTGAATTTCTATGTAAGCGGGCATCCGCTCGACAGATTCGCACCATTCGTAAAGCAATTATCTCAGCTAAATCTATCGGAAATAGAAAGTCCGTATTTGGGAAATAAAGCGCGCGTTTGCGGGCTAATAACTGGTATTCGCACGCAACTTGATAAAAAGAATAAAACCATTGCATTCGTTACAATTGAGGATTTCTACTCAAAAGGGGAAATCATCTGCTGGAGCGATACATATTCTAAATTTAGCGATATTCTCGTGAATAATATGCCAATCTGCGTGGTCGGGAAATGCGAAGCTGATAATGATAAAATGAAAATATATGCCGAGCAAATTTCAAGGCTCGAAGATACTATCCGAAATGATTTAAGAGGTTATAGCATTTCAGTCTCTAATCAATATAGCGAAATATCAAAAATAGACGCTCTATTTGCGGAATGCACCGATCTTTATAATAAATGCGAAATAAAATTCAATGTGATCTCCGCACCTAATGAAGTTCGCAAGTATATTGCCGGAGATGTAAAATACAGTATTTCGATAGAAAATTTAAATAATTTATGTTCAATTTTTGGAAAAAGTAATGTCTCGATTTATTAATTTTGTCCTGATATTCGTTTCCCTGCCATTCCTTGCTATTTGCGGGGAAAAATCGGGGTTCCACAGCGATGTATCATTTGAGTTGGTCAGCCTTTATAATTTCAGAGGTATTGACTATGGTAATTCTCCAGCTCTTCAACCCTATTTATCAATGGGTTATGGGGATTTCGATTTCTTCATCTGGGGTTCCCAAGCCTTGATTGCTCGTGAGGAATACGAAGGAAAGACCGTCCCTTTCAATGAGATTGACTGGGGAGTAAAGTATCATATTTCTACTCCCATCGGCAAGTTTTCCCCAGGTTTTACGCTATATTATTGTCCATTCGAGAATAAGAAATTCTTTGATTTGCGTGGCGTAAAAGACGGGGTAGCCCAAGGCTCGCAAACTATGAACTTCTTGCTGGATTATTATTTGTCGGACGATATTCCCGTAAAGTTTGTATTGGATTACAATTTCTTCAATAATCCACAAAACCCTCTATATATGGGATTATCATATTTAGTCGTGAATAATGCGGATTACGTAATCGAGCCATTTGTTGGCGTCGCCAAAGGCACAGGACCCGGCGGCATCACCGATATGTATAGCACAAGCCAAAATCAATTCACATTCGTAAATGCGGGAGTGAATCTAACGAAAAACCTGAAGATCACCAATGATTTTACAATGCCAATCTCTACAACTCTTGCCGTTCAACCGCATACAGAGAAGGTTTGGTTTGTATTTAAATTAGCTATTTAACCAGCGACTTGCTTAATAAGTGGCAATAAACTACTTGGATGAATGCACTGCTTAGCATCAGAGAGAGAACACTCTGGCTGGCAGTGCGTTTCTATTGTAAGCCCGTCGGCACCCATTGCTAAAGCGGCGTGAGCAAATTTCATTACATATTTTGCATCGCCGGCTGAATGCGAAGGATCGAAAATCACAGGCAAATCCGTCAGGCTCTGCAATTCGATAATTGAAGCTAAATCGGGGGTAAATCTAAATTCAGAGTTAATCTGCTCGAAAGTGCGAATCCCGCGCAAGCAAAGAATCACGGAGCGATTCCCCTCATTAATAATATATTCCGCTGCTGATAGAAATTCCGGAATTGTCATCCAGAAACCTCTTTTGAAAATAACTGGTTTCTGCGTCTTGGCAGTGAATTTCCCCACAGCTTTCAATAGCTCAAAATTCATAGCGTTTCGGCTACCAATTTGAATAATATCTACGTTATCGATGCCCATCTCAAATTGATACGGAGCAGTTACTTCGGAGACAGAATACATGCCGTATTTCTTTGCCGTAGCGACCAAATACTCAATGCCTTTTTCGCCCATTCCCTGAAATGAATCCGGAGAAGTACGGGGCTTGAAGCATCCGCCACGCAGGAACTTTATACCAAGTTCGCTTAATTCCCGAGCGGTGGTATCAATCTGTTCAAGTGATTCCACGGCGCAGGGTCCGGAAATAATAACTTTATGCTTCTTAATATACTCAAACAGCTCATTGCTTTCGCATTGCTGCTCTGAATAGCTTTGCTTGCTGACCCGAAAAATTGAATTATATATCTCGCTAATAAATTCCGGTGGGAGGATATTTTTCGATAAACCCTGCAAATTAGAGATGATATTATTTTCTCTCTCCAAGTCCTCCACAGGCATATTCATTGCTTTTTTCCCGATGATTAGCTTTTCGGCAATTCGCTTTCTTTCGCTTAATAGCTCCACGATTGCTTTATCTATTTTATCTATTTTCTTTCGATTTTTATTTATGTCTTCGCTCATTCTATATCTATTTTATATTTATACAAGGTATGATTACATTTTTAGGATTACAAAATTACTGAAATCCTTAGTTAATTGGAAATTATAAATAAAATAATTCTTACATTCCCCTCATTGAGGGGTGGAGTATTCAATTACGAATGGAGGTGAAGAAATTACGAATTACGAATTACGAATGAATGTTATCAAATTTCCAAAGGAAATTTGATAGTAATCAGAATATTTTTTGCAATTATTACAAATTAATTATTTATTTTTGCATTCTAACAATTAGAGATAATAATAGATTATAAAAATAGATTATTAATAAATGGAGTCATTAGATGAAATTTCAAAAGATTATCCTCATTATCGTGGCACTGATAGCCACAAACCTTTCGGCTTTTGAGCCATTTACCCTAAGCTTTACGGATAGGGCAGAAAACAACAAGCCAAATGCCAATCAAACTATTGATGTGAGGCTAACCCTTGTTAATCGATATACTGGGGCAGATATTGGTTCGCCTGCAAGCTACGTTCACACAGCTACAGCTGTGAAGACCAATGCTTATGGTATGTTTTCAGTTGTTTTTGAGCCAGCGGCATGGAAAAGTGCGAATTTCGAAACTGCTGTTTTCGTGAATGGCTACAACAACTACGCTCTCTGCATCGAAACAAAAACAGGCGGTGGTGAATACAAGCAAATCGGTGTGCTTGCGATAGGCAACTTAATCAACAACACAGTTGTTACGGAAGCTATCTCCGGACCAGCGAAGAGTAATTTCAAAATCACTTTTAATGATGGGAATGCAGTTGCTATCCCTGAGGAAGGAGCAAGCGTAGAAGTCACATTTGCTGTAGCAGGCTTCACGCCTGAGACCATCGTTAAGCCAATTCCTTGCGATGGATATACTGTTCGCATAACTGCCTACGACAATACAACAGGTAAAGGCACAGTTCAATTTACTCGAAAGATGGGAACACCAAGTGCTGAAACAGAGCTTGTGCTAATAGCAGATAATGGAAAGGGCAAAACAACGCTCGCCTCCATCACAATTACAGAAGCATATAAGGGTCTCGCATCTGGTTTGGCATCAACTTCTACTGACTATGAAGCCAATAGAGCAAAACTCATCTGGATAATTACTGACGAAGGAGAATTACCAGTAGCTAACGACATCAAAACAGCTCTTGTAGCTGTTTATGAGGCTGATGTAAATGCACGCAGGCAACTCGAGCTACCAAACGCCACGAGCATTGGAGAACTGGCGTTCTTTCGATGCTACGCCTTATCTTCCGTCACTCTTCCCGCTGCAACGGATATTGGAGCTTGGGCGTTTCAAGGTTG
>CAZGXC010000114.1:0-6679 GCA_964529535.1 uncultured Hyphomicrobiales bacterium
AGCAAAAGTTGATCCAGCGCCAAGATGTGTTGGAAGCAATTCGCCAGCGCGATTATCGTAACAATATGATAGACGAAAAGCTGAAAAATCAAATACTTAAAGGGAATACTTTAATTGATACCGAAGGGGAACGCGTCGGGCAAATCAATGCGCTAACTGTTCTGGATACAGGAATGTATGATTTCGGGATGCCTGCGAGGATTACCGCAGTGATTTCCGCAGGAAATGCAGGGATAATCAATATTGAGCGAGAAGCCGATATGAGTGGAGCAATTCACAACAAAGGTGTGCTAATATTAACTGGTATTCTTCGGAATTTATTTGCCAAGCATAAACCAATGAACCTAACGGCATCGCTTTCTTTCGAACAATCTTATGGTGGAATTGATGGCGATAGCGCAACGGCAGCTGAAATTTATGCTATTATTTCAGCTATTACGGAAATTCCAATTAAGCAAAATTTGGCAATCACTGGTTCAATTAACCAGCTCGGAGATGTGCAGCCAATTGGCGGAGTAAATGAGAAGATTAGAGGTTTTTATGATGTTTGTAAAGCACGCGGATTAAATGGCACGCAAGGTGTATTGATACCAGTGCAGAATGTTAAAGATTTGATGCTTCGCGATGATATTGTCGAAGATGTTCGCCGCGGAGATTTCCATATTTATCACTATTCTCGCATTGAAGAGGGAATAGAAATAATGACGGGAATGCAATCAGGATATAACGACAATAATGAGGCATATTCTAAAGATTCAATCTTCGAGAAGGTTTTGGAAAGATTGGATGAGTTACGCGATTCTGAGAAAGATGACGTAAAACACATTAAAAAGCATTATAAAATGAAAGTAAAGAAAAAGAAATAAACAAAATAGTAATAAAAAAGACTCCCTCCATTGCTGATGCTTTGGCGGGAGTTTGTATATTAACAGATTAAGTTTTTCTGATAAGATCTTCTTCTGATAAGATCCTAATGGATCCGAAAAAGAAAAGATTATTTTTCTTCTGCTGCTTTTTTGATTTGCTCTAATAGCTCTTCTTCGTCTCCGGGAGCGTAACCGTTATGTTGCCATACCAATTCACCTTTGCCATTATATAGGAAAGTGTGCGGAGGGTTATTAACGTTCATAGCACGCTTGAAATCACTATTTTCATCGAGGAATACTTCGAAGTCAATTTTGCGACCCTTTACAAATGGAGCCACGTTTTTGGAGCTTTTAGAATCATCGATAGAGACAGCGAAAATTTTCACGCCAGTTTGCTCTTTCCAATCGGCATAAACTTCGCTAATAGCCTTTAGTTCAGACACGCAAGGCTTGCACCAAGTCGCCCAGAAAGTTACCACGAATGGTTTTCCGTCGTTTGAGAATGTCTCAGTATTGACGATTTCTCCCTTTAAATTCTTTACCTTAGCATTTGCAATTTTTTTGCCATCTTGGGCATTCATTGTGTTCATTGCCAATACTAAAAGGGCTGAAAGAATTAAATAATAAGTTTTTTTCATTACTATTACCTTTTTATAATATAAAATTGTTATTTTTGTAACCTAATTAATTTGATTAATGTCTTAATAGACATCAAAGTTTGTTTAAATAAGAAATATTTTTTTAATAATTATAAGGACGTAACAAATGACGAATAAGTTACAAATAATATTGATTCTAATGCTATTTTCTTTTGGAATCAACAATCTAAATGCGGCAAGCTTCGAGCTTAGCCATGTCGATAAAGAAGTAAAATTCAAGATTTCTGATGACGAAGTCATGCGTAAATCGAATGTCACTTTAACAACTACATCGATGAACCCAATTTCAGTAGTAGTTAAGATTACTCCCCAAAAAATGTCTAAAGCTGGGTCTGAATATTCTATTTGCACTCCAGCTTCATGCTATCCATCCAAATCTACAGCTTGGGAAGCTCCTGCTTTCAAAATTTCATCAACCACTTCTGAATTAGATAGGCATTATTACATTTCCTTAGTTGTTGATGAGGAAAAATTATCCAGCTCGAATGATACTTCCATCATAGACGTTAAAGTATATAACGCAGCTGACCCTACCGATGCTGTTAGTTACACAATTACTTATGTAATATTGAACGGTAGTAGCGTAGTATCGTATTGGAAGAATACTTCAAGTGTTTCTCCAAATCCAGCTACAGATTTCATCAACATTAGAGTGAATGACGCAGTAGCAAATAGCGTAATCAGAATTTTCAATGAAATGGGTAGCGAAGTTAGCTCTGCTCAATTCAACTCTTCTGAATATTCAGTAAATACAAGTGCTTTTGCTAATGGTAGATATTATTTCAGCGTAGAAAATGCTGGAAAAGTTATCAATAGCGGCAACTTTGTTGTGGCTCGCTAATTAATATAACGAGACAATAAAGAGATTTCAGCAAAACATTTTGCTTAAAGCCCTCAATTATTTTGAGGGCTTTTTTGTTTTATTGAAATTGAATAAGTATTTTTGTATTTTTTTAGAATAACAATTTACATTGAAGTAATATGAGTAAAGCAATAGTTGGGATAATAATGGGCAGCGATTCCGACCTGCCAACGATGAAAGATGCGGCAAATATGCTCGATATTTTTGGAATTCCTTATGAAATGAGGGTGGTCTCTGCTCATCGCACACCATTTGATATGCTTGAGTATGGCAGAGTAGCTGAAGAACGCGGGCTAAAAGTAATAATAGCCGGTGCAGGAGGGGCGGCTCACCTACCCGGAATGATTTCTGCCGCTACAATTTTGCCGGTAATTGGTGTGCCGATTCAATCCAAAACCCTAAATGGCTTAGATTCATTGCTTTCTATCGTTCAGATGCCGCCGGGAGTTCCCACGGCAACCGTAGCAATTGGCGCTGGCAAGAATGCCGGAATCCTCGCAGCACAAATAATTGCAACTTTTGATGATAATGCAAAAAAAGCAATAATAAATTATAAGAAGGAAATAGCCGAAGAATCGCGCCACAAAAATGATCTTAATCCTGATTTTACGAGGATGTAAGCTCTTGGCAAATCAACAAATTATAGATGTGGAAATTAATTATTTGAAAAAGTCTAAAAAAAATAGTAATTTGCGTATCTTATTATAGTAAATAATTATAAAAATGGAGACATTATGTCATTCGTTCCTCATACAGAACAAGAAAAGAAAGAAATGCTCGCTAAGATTGGCGTTGGTTCAATCGAAGATTTAATTAAAATAATCCCAGAGCAAGTAAGATTAAAAAAAGATTTAGATTTGCCACCAGCATTGACTGAATACGAAGCCGTAAAATTATTAGGTTCGTATGCCAAAATGAATAAATCAGTAGATGATTATGTCTGCTTTAATGGTGCTGGCGCATACAACCACTATATTCCTTCATTGGTCTTTGCTGTGTTGGAAAGCCCTGCTTTCAAGACAGCTTATACACCATATCAGGCAGAAGTATCGCAAGGTACTTTGCAGGCAATGTATGAATATCAATCAATGATTTGCGCTTTGACCGGTATGGATATTGCCAATGCTTCGATGTATGACGGCGGAACTGCTCTTGCCGAAGCATGCTTCTTGGCAAATGCGCATAATCGCAAGACAAGATTCGTGATTGCTGGCTCGCTTAATCCAAATTTACGCAAGGTAATGGAATCTGAGTGTGCTGGTAAAGAATTTACTTATGAATTTGTAGAAAATCCAGACGGAATGTGCGATATGCAAGCACTAAAGAATGCTGTGAACAACGAAACTGCAGCGGTTATCGTTCAGCATCCGAATCCTTATGGCAACCTCGAAAATGTATTTGAAGTTGGAAAAATCGCTCACGAAAATTCAGCTCTATTTATTTCAATAGTAGATCCTATTTCTTTGGGAATTTTGGAAACTCCAAAGAATTATGGTGCTGATATTGTAGTAGGCGAAGGACAAGGATTAGGCATTCCATTAAGCTATGGTGGTCCTTACTTGGGAATTTTTGCAGTTACGCAAGAATTACTAAGAAAAATCCCAGGCAGAATAAGCGGCGTAACTGAAGATGCCGATGGCAAACGCGGATTCGTTCTAACTCTTCAAACTCGCGAACAGCAAATCAAAAGAGAAAAAGCAACTTCAAATATTTGCTCTAACCAAGGACTATATATGTTGGCTTCAACTGTATATATGGCTACTATGGGCAAGCAGGGCATCAAAGATGCAGCAGAACAATCATTCCAAAAGGCGCATTATTTAGCTAATGAAATCTCGAAGATCAAAGGATATTCTTTGCTAAATGATAAGCCATTTTTCAAAGAATTTTTAGTGAAGACTCCTGTCCCAGCTAAGAAAATAATGGAAGAAGCTCTAAAAACTGGCATCCTTGCGGGAATTGATTCTATTGCTCATGATTTCTCGAAAGAGGGATTACTTATCGCAGTAACAGAAGTTATTACTAAATCAGAAATGGACAATTTATTGACAGTTCTGAAGAAATTCTCTGCGTAATACAATCTATTAATGACAAAAACACAGAGTTCTTCAAAAGACTCTGTGTTTTTTTTAAGAAACAAACCCAATTAATTATATTATAATTTGAAAAAAATATCATATTATATTGATTTTTTAATAGATTTTGCCAATCAAAATCTAAAAAAAGTAGTAATTGCAGCAATTATTATAGTTTTGGGAGTTTCCTTTATTTTTTCTGATTATGGTATTATCGAAATCATTAAAAATAAATTTACTAAAACAGAACTGCGCTCCAAAATTGCTTTAGAAACTAAATTGAGCGATTCTCTCTCTATTCGTATTCGAAAATTGGAATATGATACTTTAGAGATTGAGAGATTGGCGCGCGAACTGTATGGAATGGTCAAACCAAACGAGAAACTATTTATTTATAAATATAAAACGAAGGAAGAAAAAGAATGATAAAATATATAAAATACTTCTTAATACTCTTGTTTTTAATCGGTAGTGAAGCAATAGCGAAAGAGAAAATAGAGGAACTGCTCCTTGATGGTTCTGTGCCTCTGAAAACTTTCGGCATTGATTCTACGCGCAACTGGTGGGCTATTACCGAACCATTTAATGGACAGCTTCGCGTTTGGATAAACGGAATAGAATCCCAAACTTATATCGACTTGAAGGGATTGGTTTTCTCTCCAAGTGGGGATAACTGGGCGTATTTCGGTAGGCTGAACAGCGGTTGGAACGTAGTTACGAATACAGAGATGATCCCTATCAATGCATATTCTTCTGATGACGTTAAATTTAATGGCGAGATTCAATTTAGCCGAATTGGTGAAAAACTCGCCTATTCATATACAGAATCGAATCAGGAATATTTGCATTTTAATAATAAAAAGGTAATGATGAACAATAGATCGGGTTCATTCTTTATCAATCAAAATGGGAATAAATATGCTTATGTTAGCAAGCGTGGGAATAGTTATATCATTGATATTAATGGAAGAGAATCGCAATTATTCGATGCGATTAAGCCAATCGGTTATATGAATAATGATAAATTTATGTATGCTGCGAAAAATGGCAATTTATGGGAGGTATTTAGCGAGGACAAGGTATTAACAGAGGGATACAAAAATATCAGCGAAGTAGCTATCAACCCAGCAGCGAATACCGCGGCAGTAATTGCTCAACTATCAAATGATTATTTCACTACTGTGTTATTCAACAATGATTATATTGAACCTCTTTATGGCGGACAATATGATATATTAGAAAATCTCGTAATACACCCAAATGATGCTTTAATTGCCTGCACAGGAATGCTTAATCATGCTTATTTTGTCTTGTTAAACAATACGGAATATGGCTCTGAAGAATTTTGCCAAGCCCCAAAATTCTCTTATGAAGGTAGCGAATTATTCTTTATGACTTGTCGCCTCTCTTGTTATCTTGTAATTAATGGCAAAAAACATAAGATGTCTGGCTTTGTTTCGCCAAATATTAATTTCGCAAAGAAGCCAAATTCAATGAATATTAGTTATGCCGGACCCAATTCAATTATGCTACAGGAAATAGAAAGTGGAGAACTTTATGCTTCCTTAATAATTGACAGAATTGCTGATCCAATTTATAATTGGAAGACCAATTATTATGAAACAGTTGCGTCAATAGGGCAGAGACTATATTTACTTGGGATTAGACCGTAGACAATAATATTCAAGAAAATAATCAAGAAAAATAATTTATTTTTGGTTAATTCACGAAAATTCCGTAATTTTGCAATCGGGTTAAGTGCTATAGCGTCTATAACGTTCCCAACCCCGTCAGGTCCGGAAGGAAGCAGCGGTCAGAATGCTTATAGAGTGCTGTAGAGAGCTTAGCCCTTTTTTTATAGGTATCAATCTTATTTATCAGATATTGAACGCTTTGATTCAATATTTCCGTTAGATTCAAAATAATATTTACTTTTTATAAGAATTCTTAATTCAATATACTTAAATACTAATTGGAGAGCGTTATGAATATATTAGAATGCGATGTAGCTGTTCTTGGAGCAGGTCCCGGTGGCTATGTAGCCGCTATTAGAGCTTCGCAGCTTGGTCTAAAAGTCGTTTGCATAGAGAAAGCTGATTTAGGCGGAGTCTGCTTAAATTGGGGTTGTATCCCTACAAAAGCTTTGCTTCGCAATGCAGAATTTATGAACTTTATTAACAATGCCGAAGAATTTGGCGTTGAAATCAAAGATTATAG
>CAZGXC010000115.1:0-6644 GCA_964529535.1 uncultured Hyphomicrobiales bacterium
CTTGACGATTGAAAACATCAACAAAAGTCTCTTGTTGATTATAATCAACTTTATCACCACTGCCTATAGATAAAATCTCTTCTTTTTCTTCTTCCGAAATTAGGGATATTTCTGAATACTTTTTATGGGGATTATTTGCAATATCTAATATACAATTTTTATATGCTTTGATGAATCTGCTTATTTCTTGTTCATCGTATTTCCCCGAATTATAAAATACTTCAAATTCACTTGAGGTTTCGGTCTCTCTTATATCTATTCTTAAGGGGAAGTTCGGTTCATCGATAAATATAATTTCTCTATTATCGCTGAATAAGGTCTCTCCATTTTCGAACTTCATATAATTAAAAGCAACCTTCGACGAAATTCCCGTATGCCTTATTATTTCGCTCAATGATGCTGTCTGATGAGTGATAGCTTCTCTAATTGTTGCTTTGTTAGTGGTCAAAACATCTACTATATTAGCATTGGTATCGGCTTCAAATGCAATGGGTAAAGACCTTACAAAAGCACCGATAGAGTTGCCCAATGCTTGATTTAGTCTGCCATTATGAATTAGGGTAAATGCTAGTTTTTCTTCTCTATTATATTTTGATAGCACAATAGATAGAGCTGTTGAAAACAAAGCACTTAAGGTAACTCGATACTGAATATATAAGTTATTGAGGACTTTCTTGTCAATGCTGAATGTTTGCATGGAGAAAACAGCTTCCGATAATTGAGCCTTTTGAGGCAATGGCTCAACCGATGCTCCTCCCAATAATTCACCGAAGTATTTTAAATCAGACTCTATTTCGGTGGTGGATTGTCTTTTGTCTTTTTCTTGTAGAGAGTAATCAACAAGAGATAGCTCCTCGCCATCTAAGGCTTCACCATTTAATGCAAGCCCCAACTCTTTTTGAAAGACAGTTATACTTGTGCCATCAAATGAAATATGATGGATATCTATGAATAAGTATGTGTGTGCTTCTGTTTCAATAATTACAAAGCGGACTGGAGATTCCTCAAAAAGATCAAAAGCCGTAATAAGTTCATATTTTAACGTTTCTAGCTTTGATTCTTCAGTGGCGATGCGTTTAATGCTTAAGCTATTCATATCTATGTATTGATATGGTTCTGAATTTTCATCTAACCCAAATCTAACATAAAATTGCAAATGCGTTTCAGCAAGTTTACGTAAAGCTGTTTCTATTTGCTCCGAGGAATAATCTGGCTTCATCCAGTACAGAAGAGGCAAATTATAATTTGTCGATTTTGGATTTTTTATCCACTCGTAAAAAATTTCTGTCTGGGATATTAATAACGGGTATTTTTGCATGAGCACCCTCTTTGTAAGTTAAATAATAGAGCAATAGAAGAAATTTGCTTATTCTATTGTGAATAAATTAGAAAAACCCGTGATATTAAATACTTCTTTGATGTTGTTTGCCAGATGCAAAAGTTTCAAATTTCCTTGATTGGCAGATACTGCTTTTTGCAATGCTAAGAAGACTCTGAGCCCAGAACTACTGATATATGAAAGATTTGCGCAATCTACTGTGATTTGTGCGTTTTTTATTGAAAATAGTCCAGAAATTTGCTTTTCTAATTCAGCAGAATTAGTAACGTCCAATCTACCATCGATAGTTACAATGGTTTGATTGTTTTCTTGTTTGATTGTTGTTGTCATTTTTATTTCTTTCTGATTAATTGATTTCTTTTTTTAATATTAGAATGTTGTTGTTATTAATTCTTTTGTATTCAATTTTGTCCATAATGTTTTTTACTAAAAATATTCCCAATCCTCCAATTTCCCTTTTGTCCAATGATAAACTTGTATCCGTTTCTGGGACAGCTGTTGGGTCAAATTCTATCCCTGCGTCTTGGATAGTAAACGTAAGCCAATTATTTTCTTTCGTAGCCTTGATTGAAATTATATCTTCTATTCCGATTGGATAACCGTATTGGATAATATTTACCACTAATTCCTCAAGCGCGAGGTTTAGATTAAGAGCAAGGTCTTGATGAAGATTTAATTCGGTGCCAATTTCTTCCATAAAGACAGCTAATAGCGAAATCTGATTAATATTATTTTTTAGATTTAATACTTTTCGGAAAGAATTGTCATCACCAATTTTCATAAGCAGGAGAGTAATATCATCGCTTTGTTCTGCGTCTTTGGCATGAAGACTAATTTCTTGCACAATATTGTTAATCATATCTTGTGGGGAATTATTCCCGTATTTTTTCGCAATTTCCAACAATCTATCTTCACCGAACAGTTCGCATTCAGTATTTTCAGCTTCAGTTACTCCGTCAGTATATAGCAAAAGCGTAGAAGCATTCTCTAAAGTAATACTTTCATTTATGTATTGGTAATTATCAAGCACGCCTGCCACTATATTTGCATTGACTTTCAAATAAGAAGCAGTTATTCCATTATTCTCCGAGAAATTAATAACAACAGGTGCATTATGCCCAGCATTGCAATACGATAGATGTCTATTATTTAAATCCAAAATACCTACGAATAGAGTAACGAACATATTGGAGTTATTGGTCTCTGAAATAGAGTAGTTCAAAGATTGGACTATGCTTTTAGCGTCATTTTGATGGCGAGCAATTGAACGGAATAAGCTACAAGTAATCGCCATGAAAAGTGAAGCTGGCACGCCCTTGCCAGAGACGTCGCCAATTACGAAGTATAGATGCTCATCTTGGATAAAAAAGTCGTATAAATCGCCACCGACTTCTTTTGCGGGCTTCAGGAAAGCGAATAGGTCAATGTCCCGTCTATTGGGGAAGG
Source organism: uncultured Hyphomicrobiales bacterium (assembly GCA_964529535.1). Classification (GTDB taxonomy): domain Bacteria; phylum Bacteroidota; class Ignavibacteria; order Kapaibacteriales; family UBA2268; genus CALLXS01. Next base: position 2,786 of record CAZGXC010000115.1, read on the forward strand.
GAGGGAATATTTTTGGCACCATTCCCATTTGTATTTCATGGGCGATTCTCAGTTCGCTCTCAATTCTTTCCTTGTGCGAAGTAATGCTTTGTATTTCGTCAATATATTTGGTTAGCGAACCTTGCATATAATCGAACGATTGTTGCAAATTCCACATTTCATCTTTATTCTTGATTTCTGGTAGTTTAATATTGAAATTCCCTTCTGCTATGCTTTCTGCTGCTTTGGAAAAGTTTTTCAATGGTTTCACTAAACGCTTGACTATTTGAATTGAGCTGAATAAGATTAATAGCAAGCCAACGATTGCAATGATTAATACTTCTTTCTTTAATGCTCGGTTGCCTGCAAAAATTTCATTATATGGAATAACTATCGCTAGCGACCAGCCCAAGCGATTAATAGGTTTGTAATAAGCGCACGATAGTGTATCGTCATTGTTGAAAATAGTCGAACTCGATTTGCCAGCTGTCATATTGTTGCCAATTTCCGTAACGGCAGGCTCCTTCATTTTCTTTGCTACTGAAAATATTGATTCATTCAAAATACGTTTTTGGTTCGGATGAACAATATATGTCCCAGTTTTGCCAACTATAAAGCTGTATGAGCCAGGATATGATTTAATGGAGTTAATCATATCTGTCAGCCAGTCCAAAGCTACATCAGCAGTAAATATTGCGTAGACTTCTCCATTTTTATCTAAAAATGGCTTCGAAAACGTTGTCATAATAGTGTTTCCACCGCCAGCATCGAAATACGGCTCTGTCCAATGTGCTTGTTTTGAATGGGCTGGCACAGCATACCATTCCATTTTATGGTAATCATACTTATCGTTGCCAAGTTGCTTAGTGGTTACAATATCATTAAAATCAGTGGAGTATGGAGCAAAATAATATCCTTTTGACTTGAAATAGTTAGGTTTAAAAGCGATAGCAGAACCAACGATTTTTCTATTTTTTACTACAAAATGTCGAGTAAGGGCATACAATGTGTCTGGATTATTCAAATTTGCTACGACAATGTCTGAAATATTATCTACCGCTATTTCGACTGAAGCCAATACCCCCTCAACCTGTAAATTAGTTACATTTAGTAGATTCTCGGCATTTTGGTTTGCTTCTCTTTGGACTAAATTTTTTGAATAATCAAAAATTATGAGAAATGCTATTACAAAAATCAAGGCAGTGATAATAATAATATTTAAGCTAAGCCTTGTCGCAAAAGAAATCTTTCTATAATAGTTGAGCATTTTTTTCAGAACCTATTAATTCATAATCACGAATTACAAATATAATAAATTCTTGTCGCATATTTTAAGAAATAAAGTAATTCCGTCAAACTTTTCTCAAACAATGTGTTTATAGAGCAAAAACAAACTAAAGCAAATAATTCCTCAATTATTCGTAAATTTGCAAACATTATCAACATTATAATTTTCAATAACAATCAAAAGAGGTTTTGCAATGAAAAAAACAATGATCTTCGCAATGGCTATTGCGTCAATAGCTTTTATTATGGCTTGCGGGAAGTCTGATGTCCAGCATGCAGATAATATTGAGGCAATTCGCCCAATAAGCGACACAGTCCTAACATATTCACAAGAGGGAGCAGCCCCAGAGATTGAAATAGTGGAATATCAATACGAGAAGCCGGAAGACCTCTTCTGGAGCAAAGCAATTTATAAAAATGCTGATGGCACTGCCGGCAGAAGCATCGTAAGAGAATTAGATCCAGCGACCCGTTTGCCAATAAAGGAATATTCCGTCGATGAGTTCGGAGAAACCGATTATTACCATGTATTGAAATATGAAGCAAATACTAATCTATTGACTCAAAAAGAAGTATATGCTAAATCAGTAGCACCCGAAAATAAAACAGAAGAATTTCTATATACATATCAAGATGGAGTGTTAATCACGCAAACAAAGCGCGAGTTCTCAACAGATAAAAGCTATAAAAATGTAGATGGAAATAATATAGTATCAGAATACACTCAACGCTATTTGCCAAATATGAAATACCGCAACAAGGGATTAATAGAGACCTTTGCGCGCACGGAAAAAAGCAAAATGTATTGCACGGCAGAGATGATAAAAGATTATGAAATTAAGGGAGCAAAGCCCGGAGATATTTACTACACAGAGGAAACTGTATTTGACCAAAATGGATACCCAGTAACTTATAATTCAACCGACCCAAGTGCAGGAGAAGAGCATAGATTCTCCAAAGAATACTATGAGGTAAAACTCGATGAAAAAGGAAGAATAACAGAGCTAATCCCTTATAAAAACAAGGAAAAAGACAGCATCGCCAAGAATGCCCTGATGTGGAAATTCTTCTATAATAATGATGGAACCATCGAAAAGGTGGAAGAATTTATGAAAAATGACAAGACTGGGAAATATAAGCTAATCCACGGAAGGGATAGATACCAATACTTCAATCCCGTCCCAGCAATGCCATTCCTTTCAGATGCCAGCAATATTAATGAGCACTTCTGCCAGCACAGGCAAGTGTATTCCAAAACAGAAACTATCATAGAAAAATATGATAATAAAGAGAAAATCGTCATTTACAAAACCGCAAGTATGGACGGGGGATTCCCCGATAAAGAATTGCCAGGGCAAATGTCCAAAAAAGTAATTACGAAATTTGAAAAAGTAAAGATAAAATAAATATTTATATAAATATACAAATCAATTAAAGAATAATAGTAAATGTCCAAATTTAAAGAATTTACTCGCCAGTATTCTCGCATCCTTAGCTTTGTAAAGGGATTGTGGGGATTGCTTTTTATATCGCTGATTTTAAATATCATTTTCTCAATATTCGAGACGATGAGCATAGCTATTATTCAGCCGGTAATTCAGATATTGTTCAACACGGAAAGCCCCGCACCAGTAGCCACTGGCGGGGCAAATCCATTCGAAGCAGTAAAAAATAATTTCTATGCTCATATCCAGAACTTGATATTTGTGCACGGAAGCACGGAGGAAACCCTTATCCGATTAAGCCTGCTAATAGTATTCATATTCCTATTAAAGAATATTTTCAAGTATATAGCAAATATTGTTAATACAAAGGCTTCTGAGAATATCATAAGGAATATGCGAGACCTGATTTTTAGCAAATTGACATCTCTATCCGTTGATTTCTTCTCCAAGAGCAGGCAGGGGCATATTATTTCCGTTATTACCAACGACGTAAATGCAGTAAATTCAAATACAATCTCGACGCTTACTACGATGATTAAGGACTTTACGCAGATAGTAATCTTCCTAATGTTCTTAATAGCAGTCTCTCCGTATCTTACATTGATAGCCTTTTCCACGAGTATTATCAGCTTATTGTTCATTAAAATGACAATAAAGTATTTAAGAAGATACGCCGGCAGAATGCAGGAATCAATGTCCGATTATACTACTTCCATTCAGGAAACCCTCTTTGGTATTAGGATAGTCAAAGCCTATAATGCAGAGGAGTCAGTAAATAAAAAGTTTAAATCCCAAACTGCAAATTATGTCCGATATGCAATTAAGCACAGAATGGTTACGGGGATTATCCCTGCGATAAATGAGTTGTTTGCCATTACAGCCTTATGTTTTGTCCTATTCCTTGGTGGCAAGCAAGTAGTTACCGGACAAATGCGAGGCGAAGACCTAATGCTATTCTTGTTTGCTTTATTCTCTATAATGAGCCCAATATCATCGTTTATTAATCAATTTACTTCATTCCAGACGGGATTAGTAGCAGCGGATAGAGTATTCAAAATACTCGATACTCCGCCAACTATCATTGATGGAGAGAAGCACAACGAAGGACTAAAAGAGCAAATCACAGTCAGCAAGCTATCATTTGCTTA
>CAZGXC010000116.1:0-4703 GCA_964529535.1 uncultured Hyphomicrobiales bacterium
AGCATCTGACTGTTAATCAGAGGGTCGGGGGTTCAAGTCCCTCCTTGGGAGCAATCTCATTGAGAGAAAATAAAAAGCCTGCAATTTCTTGCAGGCTTTTTTTGTTTATTCTTCGTATTGATCTACTATTTTTTATCTTTTAGTATTGCTTCTAATCTGTCGAGATATTTATTAAACTTCTCAATCATTTTATCTATTGGAGCCGATGTACTCATATCTACGCCTGCATTTTTCAGTGCATCGATTGGATATACTGAATTTCCTGCTGAGATAAAATTCTTCAAGTATTTATCAATTGCTGGCTGTCCTTCTGCTTTGATTTTCTCAGCGAATGCTTGAGCTGCAGAGAAACCAGTCGAGTATTGGAATACATATAAATTATAGTGATATAAGTGCGGAATCCTTGCCCAAGACAAGCCTTCTTCTCTATCAGTTACCATTTCTGGACCCCAATATTTTTGATATAAATCGGCGAATAGTTTCGTAAGTTCTTCGGAGTTAAGGAATTTTCCTTTTTCTGCCAATTCGTGAGTTGTCTTTTCAAATTCAGCAAAGCGAGTTTGGCGGAAGAAAGTAGATTGTGCATTTACTAAGAATTTCTCTATTAATGCAGCTTCTTCTTCTTTTGTTTTGGCATGATCAATTAAGTAATCAAGCAACAAGGCTTCGTTTGTTGTAGAAGCTACCTCTGCTACGAAAGTAGTGTAATCAGAATATTGGTATGGTTGAGTGGCTTCAGTGAAGAACGAGTGCATATTATGCCCCAATTCGTGTGCTAATGTAAATACATCATCTAAGGTGCCAGACCAGTTTAATAATATCCATGGGTGAACACTACCGCAACCATTTGAATATGCGCCACTTCTTTTGCCTTGAGTTTCATAAACATCAATCCATCTATTAGAGAAGCATTTTTTAAGAGCTTCTAAGTATTCTTTTCCAAGTGGTGCAAGTGCTTTATACATTAACTCTTCAGCTTCTTCGAAAGTATATGTTTTGTTTTCTCCTGGGAATAGAGTAACATAAGTATCGTATGGATGCAATTCGCTAACTTTTAAGTATTTCTTTTTCATTGCAGCCCAGCGGTGCAGTGATTTTAAGTTTTTATTAGTAGTTGCTACTAAGTTTTCATACACAGATACTGTGATATTGTTTGGATAAAGATGAGCCTCAACTACCGATGAATAATTGCGCAATTTAGAGTTAATTACTCTGGTATTTACGCGACCATTATAAAGAGTTGCGAATGTATTTAGCAAACTATTATAAGGAACGTAAGTGCCTTGATATACGCGTTTGCGATATTCTCTATCAAGTGAATATAGTGCGCTTCTGTATCTACCGTGAGAAATTCGGACTTCGTTACCATTTTCATCTGTAGTAGTTGGGAATGGCAGTTCTCCATCATTAAGAATTGAGTATGTTTCTGCTGGAACATCTCCGATTGGTGCAGTCATTGCCATAATTCTTTCTTGGTCCTTGGTGAGGGTGTGAGATTTCATTCTAAGCAAAGCATCTAAATAATGCTCATATTCTTTTAGCTGAGGATTTGATTTAATGAATTGCATTACTTTTCCATCGGCTAAGCTAAGTATTTCTGGCTCAATGAATGATGCTTTCTCGGATAAATCAGCACCGAGCTTGGTAGCTCTATTGTATTGGCTCATATTTGCTTGGTTATTCAAGTCCATATCTTTGGCTAATGAGGTATATACTACTAATTTAGCATATAATTTCATTGTAGCGAAATGGAAATCAAGTACTTTGTCCAATTCTTCAGCGCTGTTAATCTTCCCTTGGAAGTTCTTGTAATTTGGTAATGCATTTTGGATAGCTTTGAAGTCTTTCTCAAACTCCGCATCATTTTTATAGAAATGGGTTAAGTCCCATTTATATTTGTCTTTTATATCGCTACGTTTTGGCAGTTCGCCAGATTGCGAAAATAGATTATTACTCATAATAAATGCTATGATTAATATGTTAATAAAGTTTTTCATCGAACTATTGTCCTTTTATTGTTATTAAATTAAGTTTATTTCTTTGCCAATTTTCTCGAAAACATCGAGAATTTTATTTAAATGAATATCTTCATGCGACGCCATGTAGCTTGTTCGCATCATACTTCTATTTGGTGGAACTCCTGGGGGAACAAAGGCATTTACGAACACTCCGTTATCATAGAGCGATTTCCAGAGGTAAAATGATTTCTCTACATCTCCTATTACTACTGGAACAATAGCGGAGATACCCGGCTCAATGCTAAAGCCTAAGTCACTAAAGCCTTGGCGCATCTTGTCGGAATTGCGTTTTAATTTCGTTACTAATTCTGGCGTTTTTTCTAAAACATCTAATGCGGCTAGTGCCGAAGCAACTGAAGCAGGAGTTGGGCTAGCACTAAAAATTAAAGCTGGTGAATGGTGCTTAATATAGTTTATCACTCTCTCAGGACCGACTACAAAGCCACCAAGCGACGCGAAAGTCTTCGAGAAAGTGCCGATAGTTAAGTGCGTTTTCTCTACTAATCCGAAATGCGATGCAGTTCCTCTGCCACCTTTTCCGATTACTCCAGTGGCATGCGCATCGTCTATCAATAGGCGAGCATTGTATTTCTCGGCTAATTCTGTTAGCTTTGGTAAATTTGCTAATTCTCCATCGACGGAGAAAACTCCATCGCTTACAATTAGCTTGCATGCTGTTTCGGGAATACGAGCAAGGACTCTTTCTAAATCCTCCATATCGCTGTGCCTGAAACGAACAAACTCAGCGAAAGCGCCTTTTGCTGTCAATGCTCCATTTATGATAGAGGCGTGATTTTCTTTATCCGAGATTAGATAATCGCCTTTTTGGCAAAGCGTTGCCACTACGCCAAAAGCCGTCTGATAACCGGTGCTAAAAAGTAGGCATGATTCATATCCGAGGAATTTCGCTAATCGGACTTCTAATTCATTATGCAAATCAATAGTTCCAGTTAGGTAGCGAGAGCCAGAGCAACCCGTGCCATATTGTTCTATTGCTTTGATGGCAGCTTCGCGGACTGCCGGGTGGGCAGTTAGTCCTAAATAGTTATTAGACCCAGCCATTATTACGTCCCTACCTTCAATTCGGACTACTGGTCCCTCATTCTCTTCTATTGGTCTAAAGTAGGGGTAAATGCCCTTTGCTTTTACTTCATCAACCAAGGTATAATCAAAACATCTTTGGAAAATATCCACGAAACCTCCGTTATTTAATAATTCTAATAATTAGAAATTTAAAAGAAAGCAATTTACTAAATTTTTATAAAATTATATGTATGATTGTTAAGTTTTCTTTATAATTGTGTAAAATAAATAATAAGCTATTATAATCAAATAGCTTATTATAAGTTAATTATCAGGAATTAATTGTCAGGAATTAATTGTGTTTGGAACTATGTTTATTCGATTACGATTTTATGCGTCATAGAGAAATTATGATTTGTAATTTTTATCAAATATACGCCATTAATTAGTGCATCATTATAAATATCAAGGGGCACACCAGCGTTAATATTATACTTTCCTGAGTGGATGCAATTTCCTGCTACATTATATACTTCAATTTCTGTTTCGCTATTTTCTTCTCCTGAAAGTGTTGCTAATAAAGATAAATGATTTAGCTTAGCACTAATCTTGAATTGAGAATTGTTGGAGAAACTACTTTCAATAAAAGAAGTAGAATTCTTGAATAGAACACCTAATAAATTTCCTTTATTATGTCCCATGATAAAAATTTTACCTTCTCCTAACTCAATGCAATCTGAAAAAGCACAATTATCGCTTGAATCCTGAGGATCATAGACATATTCAGAAAGAAATTCAAGTTTAGAATTAAATTTTGCAAAATAAAGTTTCTTTTGAGTAGTTCGTTCATCATCTTCATTCGTAGTAATATCATATCTCGAACCTAATAAAAGAATTGTACTGTCCTGTAATACTCGTATGTGATTAATATTAATATTTGTTTGAGTGCTAAATTTAGTATAGTTAATAATATTACCACTCTTCGCATCTAATAAATACAATCCTGCAAAAAAATCTTGCTTTTTATCAACTTTTTGAAATCTTGTAGCGACAAGAATATTAGGATTTTCTTCACTTGCAAAAACGCTATTTTTAGCAATAGCTTCAATAAATGCTGGGACATTTCGATTATTGAAATTATTATTAAAATCTTTATTACGTTTATACCATTTCAAACCATATCCTTCACTCTGGATACTCAAATTATAAATAATTCTATCATCATTAAAATACGAAATATCACCAATTGAATATGAAGAGGCAAAAGGCGAAAATAAAATCAATGAATTAGAAAAATCATCAACACTAATAATATTCTTCACATTAGCATACTTAATAAATTCTCCTTTATGAAAATCGCTAATATTTGTGCTATCAAAAGACAAGATATAATCTTGGGTTTGAAATTTACAAGAACTTTTATCGTAGTAAGTAAAATATAATCCATATTTCATAGGTTCAGAGGTACCAAATCGGGTAGTTCCATAAACAGGTATCATATAATTAGATGCAGATAACTGATGAATAGGAGGTGACCAAGACATTTCTACCACAGCAGAAGTATTAGAATCCAATGATTCGGATAGAATATTATAATCATTGTCTAAAATGTATTTAATAGGAAATACATGATCAAAAACACAACTTTATAATTTGAAAATG
>CAZGXC010000116.1:4713-6351 GCA_964529535.1 uncultured Hyphomicrobiales bacterium
TTAATAGGAAATACATAATGATAATAACTAAACTTCACTACCACCCTTAAAGGGGCAGGAACAGTTAGATTAATCTTGTTATCCTTTGTTTTAGTAAATTGAATTTCTGAACCCGGCATCATAGGAAATAAACGAGTAGGAATTTCCTTGTAAAAAGTAATTTTTGGTTTGTTATCATCAAAATTTATTTTATAAACACAATAAGTGTTTTTCCTATCATTTGCACTTCCTGTTCTATCAGATTGCATGCTAAATATTTCATAGTTATTATTATCAATTTTAGAAAATTTGAAAGTCCATGTAGATTTAATATCATTTTTCAAATAAAAGGTATCAACAGTCATGAAAGCTGAAACTGGTAGAAAGTAATTGAAAAAGAAAAGAATTACGATGATAAAGAGTAAATGTTTGTTCATAATAATAAAAAAATAATTGTTGAATAATATTATTGATTTATAGCTCTGAAAATATTAAAACTTTCAGAGCTATAAATATTAAAAATGCTAATCTTTGTAAAATTTATAATCCTGAAAAAAATTACTAACCGGATTTTGTAATAATAATATATACAAACCAGAAGATAATCCCTCTAATGAAAACAGATATTTATCACCGGAATAGTCAAGTTTAGTTATTGATATCTGTCTGATAACTTGATATTGTTTAGATAATAACATTAAGTTTAATTTATCAGAATGTGCAGTATCAATTCTTATTTCTATCTGTTCAGGAAGTTTAGTTATTTCAAAATTAATAGTCATATTATCTTTCTTCCAAGACTTTCCATAATCATTAGAAAAATAAGTATTGCTATTATGGTCTATTATTTTAATATTTTTGTATAGAGAATTTGTTCTATACTCCGGAATCCAAGTCTTGAAATTGTCATATGAATACAAGACATTCCCTTTTGGTGTTGTATATTTAACAATTTGTGCATTAATATCCAGAAAAGAAATACCGAATATTAGTATTAGAAAAGCTACTTTACTTTTTTTCATATTTTGTACCTCTTTTATTAGTCATTGCAACTAAATCTGCATGGTGTAGGAACTACGAACCTAGTTATCAAACCAAAAACATTCTTTACAAACATCTCTAATTTTTGAATTTGCTCACGACTAGGATAATTGTTAGAACAATCAAAATTTGTAGGAGGAATAAATTCTTTTCTAATATTTACAATGTTATTTTTATCCATACAATAGTAGGTTTTCCATGTACAACATGCTTCTGTATTGCAAGCAATAGACATTTCTATTTTGCCTTGTTGTTTGGTTCTTGGATTATATACATTCAGAGTTACATTTGAGCGACAAGTTGCCTTAGAAACGTGAATGATAAAGGGAGCGGCAGGATGATCTGGGGTTTCACAATCAATGTTTTTAGGAGGATAAGTTGAGTTTCTAAAATATTCATTTGCTGTTTTAAAAATATCTAATCCCAGTTTTTCATACATTGAATTTTCAATTCTTTCATATAAATAATTTCTTTCTATTTGAGGGGCGCGTTCTATTTTATCCTTTAGATCATCGCAATCATTGCCAAATACATCATCTAACCAAGACCAAGTGAAATACCAACTCAAAATATCTAACTGGATCATTCTATAATCAGAGGAACAATGCCTAAGTCGAT
>CAZGXC010000117.1:0-577 GCA_964529535.1 uncultured Hyphomicrobiales bacterium
AATCAAGCCGACACTCGACACAGCCAAACTCTCCGAGGAGCTGGAGCAGGCGAGATTCGACTTTGAAAAAGAAAAAATAGAGCTTCACATCGAAACCAGCTTCGCCGGTCCGCCGACCGACGTCGAAAGCCTTTATATGCCCCTTTTTGCACGCGTCGAAGAAAAGCGCGACGCGTTGAAAAATAAGCTACTCAAAGCCTCCGCCGATGAAAAACTGGCATTAGAAAAGCAGATGTATGACTTAGATAAACGAGAGCGCGACCTTCTAAAAGATAAAGAGGCTTTGCTCCAGAAATTAACCGAGAAACGCATCGAAGCCAGTCGGAAGCAAGCGGAAGCCGAAATCGCAGCACTTGAGAAATCAGCGGACGCAGCGAAGAAGGCATATTCTGATATGCGAACGATAATCAGCTCAATTACACACGGAGAAATTGACAAAGACAAAGATAAAGATCTCGACAAATTGGATGCCCAGATGAAGCGAGAGCTTGCGATGGTCGGCGACAACGAGAAAGCCAAGGAGGGCGTTCAAAAGAAATATGCAGACTTGAAGAAGTCAGCAGACGAAGAAGCCGCG
>CAZGXC010000117.1:587-6311 GCA_964529535.1 uncultured Hyphomicrobiales bacterium
AAGAAGTATTACGATATTCAAGCCGTAAGCGAGGAATCAGCCCTAAACGAGAAGCTACAACGGCAGAAGCTCGCACAGCTTGAAGCATTGAAAGCCTCCGCCGATGCCAGCGGGGACAAAGAAAAGTCGGCGAAATATCGGGAAGAAATCAACAAAATCCGTGCAATGCTCGAAGAATTACCAAGTTTGGAATCAAAGACAGAGCAAGCGATGTCGGACTTGGTCGGGAAGTCAATCAGCGCCGGCGTGCGTGGTGGCTTCAAAGAGGCTAAGAAAGCGATGAAAGAGGTCTTAGCTGATTATATGGGCTTTCTAAAAGGCAAAATTAAACTATTTGTATTAGATTTAATACTCGAAAGCCCTATTTTTAAAGCTGCAATGGTCGCAGCTGGACCATTCGCTCCAGCCGTCGCAGCAGGCGCAAAGGCACTATTAGACGCCGGAATGGACGCAATACTTAATCCAGTATTTAACAGCGTGCTTAGCTTCGGCACCGGTGGTTTGGTAACCAGCCCGACCACATTCAACGCCGGAGATGCAGCAGTTCAGGGCGGGGACAACAAAGAGTGGATCCTCCGGAACGACCAGCTCAAATGGACGATGAAAGAAGTATTGCGGGAGCAGTTGAATATGGTAAGTAATTCAATTAAAGAGGCGTTCTTATCCTCTCCTAATCAGTTAGTTGCCCGCATATCGGGCGATGACTTACTTATAATATTAGAGCGAGCAAAGAGCAGCCAAGCCGTCAGATACAGGATATAACACAAAGCCCCGACATAACTGTCGGGGCAATGCTACAAAACTATCAATCCACAACTATTACTTAAAGTGGTTGTTAGGATTCAAAATTACGGAATATTATAGAAGTTACCAAATTATTTAGCTAACATTTGGTAACTTTTCTCGCAAAATATCCTTATTTTTGCATTTATTAATTTGGTAATCTTTACCGCAAAATATTTGGTAATTTATAATTTATTTTATTCTCGTAATTTTGCATTTATAAAATTGTAAAATTTATATATTCAATAATAAAGGTAGTAATCTTATGCAAAATTGGAAGACCATTCTCCAAACCAAAACCCTAATCCTACTAATGTTTATGTCATTATCCTTGACTGCTTGCACAAAGGATAACCCGACTAAACCAGAGGAAAAAACAATCATTAATACTTCCTTCGCAGTAATCAGCGATTCCCATTACTTCAAGAGCAGCCTCGGCACATCAGGCAAAGCTTTTGAGCAATACGTGGTATCCGACAGGAAGTTATTAGCCGAGAGCCAAGCAATTAGCGAATCAGCTATCGAATCTTTAAAGAAAGAGAATGTCAAATTCGTCCTCGTAAGTGGTGATTTGACAAAAGATGGCGAAAAAGAATCTCATGAAGCATTCGCAAAATTACTCGGTGAATTAAAAGCAACTGGGAAGAAAGTCATCGTAGTTCCGGGGAATCACGATGTAAACAACCCACATTCTAAGAAATTCGTAGGAAACGAAATGGTGCCAACGCCATCGGTTACTCCAGCTGAATTTGCAAATATCTACAAAGAATGCGGATATGGCGATGCAATTGCTCGCGACCCAAATTCTCTCAGCTACATCAGCGAGCCAGTCCCAGGATTATGGGTGTTCGCTCTTGATGATTGTATTTATGATAACAACGTAACAGAGCCAACTACAGCAGGCAGATATACAGACGCTACTTTAGCTTGGATAAAAGATAATTTAGCTAAAGCAAAGGCACAGAAGAAAATGGTTATTGGTATGCAACACCACGGTTTGGTAGAGCATTTCCAAGGACAAAAAGAAAATCCAATCTCTAAAGATTATGTAATTGAAAACTGGAAAAGCGTAGCAAAGCAGTTTATCGAAGGCGATATGAAAGCTATCTTTACAGGGCATTTCCACGCAAATGATATTACTAAATATAGCGTTGATAATAAAGATATTTATGATATCGAGACAGGATCATTAGTTACTTCTCCATGCCCATACAGAATAGTTAGCATGACAAATAACTCAATAGAAGTAACGACAAAATATATTGAGAAAATCAATTATGACCTGAAAAGCGTTGATTTCAAAACTTATGCTGCCGACTTCATTAGATTGGGAATGCTACCGATGGTTACTCACGTGCTTGTTAATCAACTTGGAGTAGATAAAACTCAAGCACCGCTGATTGCTCCTCTAGCTATCGCTGCTTTTATGGATCACTACAAAGGCGACGAAAAAATGCCAGAGCCAACGAAAAACTTTATCGCAAAACTCGAAGCAAGTGGCGCAACAGATTTCAAAACTCAAATGATCATCGGAATTTTCAGATCATTATATAATGATTTAAATCCATCAGATAACAACGTTACTTTGCAAATTACAAATACTTTAGCAAAGCAATAATAGCAATAATAATAACAATAACAATGTTATTAGAAAAATAAAATATAAGAAGAATGGTAAATTAAATAGATGAATTCTTATTTCCTAATCTCCTCCCTCGTATGGGGAGGGGATTTCTTTTATAATGATAATCGATAACTCGGAAATAAAATATTATCCTGACAAATTAATAACAATAATTATCTTTTATAACGTCTATTTCATAATTATTAGTATTTTATCAATATTCATTAAGGCTAAACAAAATGAGTTCATTAATTTTAGATGTATACGGAAGAGAAATCCTCGATTCACGCGGAAACCCTACTCTCGAAGTAGAAGTTCTCTTAGAAGATGGTTCTTATGGCACGGCTGCCGTTCCATCAGGCGCTAGCACTGGCGAATATGAAGCTTGGGAGCTACGCGACGGCGACAAAAAAAGATATATGGGCAAAGGTGTCCTGAAAGCTGTCGAAAATGTGAGCAATGAAATTAACGATGCTCTTGAAGGATTAGATGCTACAGAGCAGTTGCAGATTGACAAAGTCCTCCTCGAGCTTGACGGCACTGAAAACAAATCCAAACTTGGCGCAAATGCTATTTTGGGAACTTCACTCGCTGTAGCAAAAGCTGCTGCAAGTTACTACGAATTACCACTTTACAAATACATTGGTGGTGTATTCGCACGCAAATTGCCAGTACCAATGATGAATATAATTAATGGCGGCGCGCACGCAGACAATACCGTAGATATTCAAGAATTTATGATCATTCCAGCGGGAGCTTGCTGCTTCTCTGAAGGATTAAGAATGGGAACTGAAATTTTCCATAACTTGAAAAAAGTATTATCAGACAAAAAATACTCCACAGCAGTTGGAGACGAAGGTGGATTCGCTCCATCATTGAAATCAAATGAAGAAGCTTTCGACGTTATCCTATCTGCTATTGAAAAAGCTGGATACAAACCAGGCGAAGAAATTTTCCTAGCAGTAGACGTAGCTTCAAGCGAAATGTGGGATAATGGAAAATATAAGATGTTCAAGTCTGGCGGACCATTAAAAACTTCAGACGAAATGATTGATTGGTATGAAACATTAGTAAACAAATACCCATTAATCTCTATCGAAGATGGTTTAGACCAAAACGATTGGGAGGGTTGGTCTAAGCTAACTCAACGCCTTGGCAAGAAAATTCAATTAGTAGGCGATGATTTATTCGTTACTAATCCAAAATTCTTGGCTCGCGGAATCAAAGAGAATGTAGCTAATTCTATCCTCGTAAAAGTAAATCAAATCGGAACTCTTACAGAGACTCTCACAGCTGTTGATTTAGCACATAGAAATGGTTATTCAGCAGTTATTTCTCACCGCTCTGGCGAGACAGAAGATACCACAATCGCTGATATTGCCGTAGCTACAAATGCTGGGCAAATCAAGACTGGATCTCTCTGTCGCACAGACAGAATCGCAAAATACAATCAATTATTAAGAATTGAAGACGATTTAGGCGAAGATGCTGTATATGGTGGATTAGGCGAGTTCGCTAAATTCATCGGATAATAATATCAAAGATATGGCAAATAACATAAAAAAAAGCTACTCAGAAATGAGTAGCTTTTTTTTGTTAAATTAAGGTAAGGTACTTTACACAGCTTCTGTAGTAGCTGCTACAGTAGAAACGCGGGATTTAGTTACTTGAACTACTGAAGTAGTTTTTGGTAAAATAAAGTCATATTTCTCGCTGAGTAAATCACTTACTTGCACTACGTCTCCAACGCCTAAATTAGTAATATCGATTTCTAATTTGTTAGGCAAATCTTTTGGATAGCATTTTACTTTTATTCTGTGTAAATTCTGCTGAAGAATACCACCTTGGCGCACACCTGCTGAAGAACCAGTAACTGATACTGGAACTACGAATACGATCTTTTGATCATCGTTTAAGCCCAATAGGTCAAAGTGAATTAATTTTTCAGTAATAGGGCAGAATTTCATTTCTTTGATAAAGCAGCTTTGAGTTCCTGCATTCCCTTCGATTTCTAAATCAATCAATTTAGCTTCGTTAGTATAGATTAATGTTTTCATATCTACTGGGTTTACAGAAATAGAAACAGGCTCCTGTCCATTCTTGTAGAATACACCTGGGACGTTTCCGCTGCGTCTTATACTTTTAACGGCTTTTTTGCCGGTTTCGCGGCGAGTAGCCTTTAGAGCAACCTTATTCATTAGTTAAATTCCTTATTTATTATATTATTTATTTCGATTTTAATATATTTAAAATTTTATCTTTCAATTCCGAACAGCGTGCTTATTGATCTATTATCGTGAGTGCGTAGGATCGCCTCGCCCAATAATTCCGCTACTGTTACCACTTGTATTTTCTCTGATTCACGTTTTAATGGAATAGTATCTGTAACGAACATTCCATCAATTGCGCTACTTGCCTCGATTTTATCGAGAGCTGAGCCAGAGAACACAGGATGAACGCAAATTCCATGTATGGATTTAGCTCCTCTTTCGCGGAGCGCCTCGGCACATTGGACGAATGTGTTGCCTGTATCTATCATATCATCGACGATGACGACATTTCTGTCTTCTACATTTCCGATAATATGCGTAATTTCTGCTACATTGTGCGCTGGTCTTCTTTTATCCACCAAAAGTAGCTCGCCACCCATTCTCTTGGCATAAGAGCGTGCTGTCTTGATGCCACCGACGTCTGGTGCTGCTACTGTTAGATTATCAAGGTTCATCTTATCGATTTTTCTAATCAACACTGGAGAGGCATATAAATGGTCTACCGGTATATCAAAGAAGCCCTGAATCTGCGATGAGTGAAGATCTACTGTAACTACTCTATCCGCGCCAGCTCTTGCTAACATATTAGCTACAAGCTTTGCCGTAATGGATACTCTCGGCTGATCTTTTCTATCTTGGCGAGCATATCCATAGTATGGGATAACAGCTGTTACTCTTTGCGCTGATGCACGTTTAGCTGCATCAATCAATATAAGCAATTCCATTAAATTATCAGCTGGAGCGAAAGTAGATTGGATAATAAATAGATCCACACCTCTTATGTTCTCTTCATATTTCACCCACAACTCACCATCGCTAAATTCTCGAATGCTCACTTCTATTGGTTGAACTCCGAGGCTCAGCGCTACTCGTTTGGCTAATTCTGGATTAGATCTACCAGATGCAATTTTAAAATCTGCCATGTCTTGGGTCTTTTGATTTGCTGATAATATTTTATTTTTTCAAATAAAGGATGTTATTCTTACAAATAAAAAAAAAGCTGGGATGGCAGGGATCGAACCTGCGAATGTCGCCTCCAAAGGGCGA
>CAZGXC010000118.1:0-6289 GCA_964529535.1 uncultured Hyphomicrobiales bacterium
ACCGACTGCCATATCAATCATGTTCCCACGCATTGCGAACTCTTTAAATTCTTTTACGATAGACATTTGCTTATTCTTTCAATTATTTATTCTTCGTTAGTTTATGCTTTTGGATGAGCTTTTTTATAAGCTGATTTTAAATTTTCTATTGATAAATGCGTATAAACCTGCGTAGCAGAGAGATTTGCGTGCCCGAGCATCTCGCTCACGCTCTGAATATCTGCTCCATTATTTAATAAATGCGTAGCAAAACTATGCCGCAAAATATGCGGGCTTTTTTGCTTGCTTTCCGTTACTCCATGCATAGCATTATGAACAATAGTATATGCCTGCGATGGGGTCAAAGCCTTGCCCTTATCGTTGATAAATAATTTATCTCCAATTAAGTTCTCGCTTATCTCATTTCGACGATTAATATAATTTATGAGTGTTTGAATTGTGCATTTTCCGATTGGCACGGTGCGCTCTTTGCTCCCCTTGCCAATTACTTTGATGAAGTCTGTGCGCTCGGAGATAGAGGAAACAGACAGCTGCAATGCTTCGCTGATGCGGAGACCCGCGCTATAAATCAACTCTATTAAAGCTCTGTTGCGAATTTCTTTCGGATTATCCATGTCAAATTTCCCGAGCAAATCTTCTATTTCGCTTTCCAAAAGGTAATTGGGTAATTTCTTATCTTTCTTTGGGGAGAGAATCAGTTCAGCAGGGCTGACATTGATTATCCTCTTGCGTTTCAGGTATTTAAAGAATGATTTGACGGCACTTAATTTTAATTTAAGCGTAGATTTTGATTTATGATTTTCATCTAACCACCCAAGAAATGGGCGGATGTCATTTATTGCTATTTGTGATACTTCATCGGTAGAGATTTTGGCTTCTTCGAGGTATTGAGAGAAGTCATTTAAAGCAATAGAATATGCGAGTATAGTATTCGGAGAATACATTTTCTCGATTTTGAGGTAATCCAAAAATTTATCTATTGCTTCTGTTAGTTTCATATATGGATAAGTAATTTAGTATTTATTTTTAGAATATTATTCTACCAATTGATTTTTAATTGCATAATGCGTGATTTCGGCATTATCCTTCATGTTCATCTTCCGCAAAATGTGTGCCCGAAATGTGCTAATCGTCTTCACACTTAAATTTAATTCGCGAGAAATAGTAGAAACAGATTTCCCCGATGCAATCATACACATCACTTGATATTCTCTATCGGAGAGTGATTCATGCAGAGGTTTCTCGGAGTCTGGCTCCAAACTCGTTACTAATGTATCCGCTACGCTGTTAGAAATATATTTTCTTCCTGTGGAGACCACTCGAATCGCTTCTATTAATTCGTCGGGAGCGGATTTCTTATTCAAATAACCAGCCGCACCCGAGCGGAGAGTCCGCACAGCGTATTGCTCTTCGCGATGGACGCTCAGCACCAATACAGGCAATTTAGGAAATTCAGTTTTTATATCCTTCAATACATCTAATCCACTTCTGCCGGGCATAGTAATATCTAATATCACCACATCAAATTGCTGTTGATGCAGCTTCTCCATTAATTCAACAGAATTGCCAGCCTCTGCTACGACCTTCATTTCTAAAGTATCGTCTAAGATTTGCTTTAATCCCTTTCGGACTATTGCGTGGTCGTCAGCTATTATTATGTTTATCATATTTGTTCTATTGTTTTTTCGGGATAACTAAATTAATTTTTGTGCCAATATTTGCTTGTCCAATAATTTCCACGTAAGCCCCAACGGAGCGCGCTCTCTCGTTCATTGCGAATAATCCGAATGATTCTGGGGAATTGATTTGCTCTTGTGTGATACCGACTCCATTATCGCTTACTGAAAGTTCAAATCTTTCATCATTTTCACTAAAAAAGACTTCTACCATGTCTGCTCTAGAATGACGAACAATATTCGTTAATGTTTCCTGCAAAATGCGAAATATCACAGTAGCTACATCGCCGTCCACGTTTATCTCCTCGGGGTCAAAGATTAGCTCGCAATGAATACCCGAACGCTTTTGGAAGTCGCCCGTAGCCCATTCAATCGCAGCAGACAGCCCAAAGTGATCCAAAATATCTGGGCGAAGTTTTGTGGAAATATTTCCCACTCTATCGATAGTAGTATCAATCAATTCCTTCATCTCAAAAATCTTATTTTTTAGCACGGGGTCGAGGTCAGTCAACTTACTTTCCATCCACGACAGATCAAGCTTCAATGCGGTTAATTCCTGTCCCAACTCGTCATGGACTTCAAATGCGATTTCCTTTCTCTCATCTTCGCGAATTGTCTCCAAATGCGCCGCCAAATTTCTAAGCATTTCCTTAGAATCTTGCAATTGAGTTTCTGCCCTTTTTGCCTCAGTAATATCCCTCTCGATAGCCGAAACGCCAATCTTCTTCCCGGTAGAATCACCGAAAGGGCAGATAGTCGTGGAGGTGATTATCTTCGTGCCATCTTTCTTAATTCGGACGGCTTCGAATCTTTGGATTTTCTCTGAGCGCATCACCTTTTCGATAATCTGATATAATTCTTTCCTATCGAGAGGCAAGACGATTCGATTAATACTGCCGCCAATAATTTCTTCTTGTTTATATTCATAGATTTCCTCCGCACCGCGATTCCAATTAATAACAGTGCCATTCAGAGACAAACCATAAATAGCATCTTCGGTGGATTCGACGACGGAGGACAGCAAATTCCAAGTATTCTCCAAGCGCATACGCGAAGTAATATCACGCGCAATAACGATTGCGCCATAAACTTGATTAGATGGATCTTTTAGAGGCACTCCCGTCAGCTCCCAATAACTCGCACCGCGCATGTTTAACAAGCCAGTCTGATACTGCACGCCTGTTTCAATCTTCTGCGAATCAATCGCCCATTTAGCATAAGCATCGACAAATGAACCCCTGTCGTAGTTGAAATATTCATATCCAAAACTTCCGATTATTTTCGGAGCATATCGCAAAACCGCTTTATTCGCCCAAACCACTCTCAATTGAAGATTTACCTGAAAGATGTAATCAGGAACAGCATCAAGCACGCTTTGTAGCTGGTCGCGGCTTTTCTCTCGCAGAGATTCCGCCTTTTGCTTCCCTAATTCCGCTTCCTTGTATTCATTGGTGCGTCTGTAAGAGAACACCATAAAAGCAATTAGCATGAAAACAGTAAAGATTAGTAACTCACCAACAATTCCCTTCGTATTATCAGTAAGGAAATTATCCATAAACTGCCGAATATCAAGGCTAAAAAACAGCACGAATTGAATCAGCACAAAAATCAATATAATCAAAGTATCTTTGAATAAATTAGAATTTCTGCCCTTATCAATCCAATATCCCAGTTTAAAGAAAGGTTTTAGCATTGTATAATCTTACAAAAAGCAATTATTGCGTTATTTTAGCTATGCACAATTCACAATGCAATAATACGAAGAAAATTATTAATTTCCTAAAAATATTAACAAAATAATCAACTCTTCCACCCTATTATATTATTTCTATAAAATACATATTATTCCAATTCACACACCTTTATTCCATATTTAATTATTTTTTCTTCCTATTTACTCAAAAAAAAACAAAAAAATAAATAATTTTATTTTTTTTATTGAATTTTATTTTGTAATTTTGTATAATAATTGTGTTCAAACAAATAAAAAGGTTATAGTTATGAAGCAATATTTTACAAAAAAATGCTTATTATTCTTGTTATTCTTTTTATTATCAGGAATAAATAGTATTTACGCTACACCAGGGAAAACCTGGCAAACTGCTGAATTAATTGTAAGCGGCAACACTAATAATGCTTCCTTTACGAAGGAAACAGGAGATGAACTCTGGCACAAAATTGAAGTTGCCGAAGATGGAGAGGCTGTATTTACATTAAATTCAGAAACACCCTTAGAATTACATCGGATAGAATTCTATACTTTGAAAAACAATACGGAATTAGTAAAAAGAGACGACAAATACTTTGCGAAAAAGGTAAGCAATGAACTCTTTACAATATCTGACTTAGCAAAAGGCACTTATTATGTGAAATTATCCAGATGGAATGGGTATGGTGCATATTCCATAAAGTATACATTCAATAAGAAGAACTATACTAATGATGTAGAACCCAACAACACATTTAATGAAGCAAATCAGATAATAAAAAATGGACAAACTATTCAGGGACACTTAGGGTATCAATATCTAAATGATATGGATACTGAAGATTGGTTCAAAATCGAAGTTGCAGAAGATGGAGAGGCTGTCTTTACATTAAATTCCGAAACTCGGTTAGCCATTCATGTGATAGAATTATATACCTTGAATAAAAATACGGAAATAGTAAAAAGAGACGCCAAATACTTTGCGAAAAGTGTAATCAATCAGCTCTTTACAATATCTGACTTAGCAAAAGGCACCTATTATGTGAAAGTAACCAGATGGAGTGACTATGGTGGATATTCTATAAAGTATACATTCAATAAGAAGAACTATACTAATGATGTAGAACCCAACAACACATTTAATGAAGCAAATCAGATAATAAAGAATGGACAAACTATTCAGGGACACTTAGGGTATCTATATCAAAATGATATGGATACTGAAGATTGGTTCAAAATTGAAGTCGCCGAAGATGGAGAAGCTGTCTTTACATTAAATTCCGAAACTGGCTTAGCCATTCATTTGATAGAATTATATACTTTGAACAACAATACGGAATTAATAAAAAAAGCCGACAAATATTTTGCGAAAAAGGTAAGCAATGAACTCTTTACTATATCTAATTTAGCAAAAGGCACTTATTATTTAAAATTATCCAGATGGAACGGATATGGTGGATATAGCATATATTTCGGACTTCTATCACCACTTGCAGGTTCGCCTATTCGTTGCAATGTTGACGGTCCTAAATCTGTTCGCAGAGGAGTTCCAACTCGTTATAAAGCACATTTTGAAAATATCAGCGATAAGCGAACTTCCAGCTTTATGGCAACTATAGCTTTTTCAAGCGATATTAATTTTATTAAAGCAGTTATACCAACAAAAAATGGCAATCAGGTAATAGAGGGAGCCGAATTAATTAACTTGAATGATTCTGTCCAATGCTTTTTTGTGCCTTATCTTGACCCATACGAAACATATTCATTTGATGTTTATGTTGAAGGAGTTTCCGAAGAAGGAGGTATCGTATTCCCTGCTTCTAAATTAGACTGTGGCGGAAGTGATGAATTGCAAGCTGTTGGAACTACATTGTTATTTGGTGCAGCTGATGCAGTCGGGTCTGATATGATACAGGATGCCGTAACAGAACAAATAATCAAAAAATATGATTTAGATGCAGATGAAGCTCCATTATATGCACAAGCAGTAAATTTGCAAGTAGAACAATTAAACATGAAGAAAGAAAAGGACGGAATTGGAGCGTTTACCCTAAAATCCCTTATCAAGAAATCAGTCGAAAAAGCATCAGAGATAAATCCTATTACCAAAATAGCATTCAAAATAGGCAATGCAGTAGAAGCTGTCTCTTCGGTAAGCGGTTCCTTACGCAGACGATTTTTCTACTGGGCATACAAAGAAATAGGACTGATTAATCCACCAAAAGAAATTATAGTAGTTGATGGTAAAATTACAGCGACCAGAGTTGTTACTTCTTGGGATCCAAACGAAAAGTTAGGGCTTATCGGCTATAGCGATAAAAATTACATCTTTAATACAAAACGACTAAATTATAGAATCAATTTTGAAAACAAAAAAGAGGCAACTGCGCCTGCATATAAAATTTATGTAGAAGATGTCCTCTCCAATGTATTTGATTTAAACACATTACGTTTTGAAGAAACAAGCCATCAGGGTGCCGGATATAATTGGATAACGAATGTAGAAAACAACAAAATCACCTGGGAGATAGAAGGAATTGAACTTCCCCCGAATGCAACTCCGCCAGAAGGCGAAGGATTTGTAAGTTTCTCCATTGCTCTCAAGCCAGAGTATCAAGTTTCGGGAACAAAAATAGAGAATAAAGCAACTATCATTTTCGACAAAAATGCTCCAATAGTTACTAATACTTGGGTTAACATCTTAGATATGACAGAACCAACTACTTTGATGCAAGCGGCAAATTACATAAAAAATGATGATTCCGTTACTATTTCATGTAATTCTAAGGACAATGAGCAAGGCTCCGGTGTTCGCTATCAACTTTTCTATGTTTCAGAAGACGATGGCGCAACTTATAAGATGATCGGCGAAGGAGAAAATAAAATAAAGTATCCTATAGATAAA